>JAADDG010000053.1 GCA_013154075.1 Campylobacterota bacterium
AAGAGACGCTTTATAAAATACTCACTCAACCTAAAAACTCTCTTTTAAAACAGTATCAAGCCCTTTTGGCAACGGAGGGAGTGGAGCTTGTGTTTGAGGATGAGGCTATAAGAGCGATTGCGAGAATCTCTCACCTTGCAAACGAAAAAACCGAAGATATAGGCGCAAGAAGACTTCATACGGTACTTGAGAAGGTTTTGGAAGATATCAGTTTCGAAGCGGACGAGCATAAGGGAGAAACGATAACCGTCACAAAAGAGCTTGTTCATGAAAAACTCGATACAATCATAGAAGACGAAGATAGCGCAAGATACATTTTATAAAGGAAAGAAGTGAGCGAAGAGACAAAAGCCGGATTCGTAAGCATAGTGGGAAGGCCGAATGCCGGAAAAAGTTCGTTGGTAAATTGGCTGTTGGGAGAGAAACTCTCGATGGTTTCGAAAAAAGCCAACGCCACGAGAAAAAGAAGCACGGCCATAGTGATGCACAAAAACGCTCAGATAATTTTGGTAGATACTCCGGGAATCCATGAAAAAGAGAGACTTTTAAATCAATTCATGCTCGAAGAGGCTCTAAAAGCGATAGGAGATTGCGATTTGATTTTGTTTCTCTCTCCCGTTACCGACTCTTTGGAGCATTATGAGAAATTTATAAAACTAAACAAAAAAAACACTCCTCACATCGTTCTTTTAACCAAAATAGATAGAGTAAAAAACGAACAGGTCTTGAAAAAATTGGAAGAGTTTAAAAAATATCAAGATAAATTTCTATCTATCGTACCGATTTCAATCAAAAACGAAAGCTATAGAGAGTATCTGCTTGATGAAATAGTAAAATATCTTCCAAAACATCCCTATCTATACGATCCGGAGTTTATCACCACTTCTCACTTTAGAGATATTTACAAAGAGTTTATTTTAGAGGCGATTTTCGAAAAAACATCCGAAGAGATCCCCTATTCTACGGACGTTATCATAGATAAAATCGAAGAAGGGGAAAAGCTCGAAAAAGTTTACGCCACAATCGTAACGGAGAGTAAAAGCCAAAAGATGATTCTAATCGGTAAAGGCGGAGAGACCATCAAAAGAATAGGAAAATACGCAAGAGTTTTGATGGAAAATCTAAGCGGCAAAAAGATCTATTTGGAGCTCTTCGTTACCGTAAAACCGGGATGGAGCAAAAATAAAAAAACCCTATCCAAACTCGGATACGACTTCTAAACTCCCATTTTTTCTCCTTTGAGACTCCAAAAAATATATAAGTAAAAAATTAGATTAATTAGTTTCATATTTTGCCGATATTGCATTAAGAGTTATAATTTAATGCAAGTAGGTAAAATATGGAAAAAAATAGACAAGCTATCGTAACGATCGATCCCTATTCCAAAACGGCGTTTTTATATAAAAATAACGAAATAAAAACGACCAAAATAGATAAATTCAAAAAAAGCAACTTCTATATATCATATATCTATACAAAAGATGTCATAAGCGCATCGGTTGAAATAAGTCAAAATATTCCAGAAGAGGATTTAAAAGACGTAATAGAGATAAAAGCTTATGAGGAGCTCGGTCTCGACTCGGCGACAGAGTACGAGATACTCTATTTCGAAACCTCTTCGACGGATGAGAAAAACAGACAATTTAATATTTCAGCCCTAAACAAAAATCTACTGCAAGAAGACTTCAAAGATATCGTAAAAAAGATAAAGTATATAGATTATATAACTCCGGCTCCTTTTTTAATAAAATCTCTATACCAAAAAGAGATCTTAGAAAGCGAGTCGGTTGACTGTTTTATCTACTTTCAAGAAGAAGATACGTTTTTGGCGATATATAAAGAGGGAGAGTACGTCTATTCCAAATCTCTTCAATACTCTCTAAAAACCATGACGGAGAAATTTTGCGAATACGTGGGAGAGAGGATAGACGAGAAGGATTTTTACAATCTAATCGTGAACGAAGGCCTAAAAAGCCCCAACTTTTCATATCAGCAAGCTTTGATGAAGCTGTATGGAGAGATATTTTTATATATAAACGACGTTTTAAGCTTCGCAAAAAGAGCTTATAACATAGAATATATTCACAAACTATACATAGGCTCACAAATAGGCCTATTTATGGGAATAGACGAATACTCCAAAAACTATCTCGATTTGGATTCGTTAGAATTTAAATTCAATATTCCGATAAAAGCTCCATACTATATAGATCAGCTACACTACCTAATGATTCTAACGGCTCAGGTCTATCAAGAGAACTTGGATGACACTTTCAACGTATCTCCCTTTAGAAGGCCTCCGAGTTTCAAGCACAGACCGGCCGGAAAACTTATCATAGTAACGGCCGCGGCGGCCGTTTTGTCGATGATATATCCTTTGTATCAGATAGGATATACGGCAAAGTTGGAATACGATTTGCATGAACTCAATAAAAAATATAACGAAGTTTATGCAAAAACCTCCAAATTAAGATCCGAACTTCAAAAACTATCACAAGAAAAAGAGAAGATTTTGAAAAAATATCAAAACGAGAAAAACAAACTCGTATTTAGAGAGAAACTATTAAATGAAATATATAGAAAGAAAGTCTCTTATCCTATGAAAGCTTTGATTTTATCGGATCTTTTCCAAAACATAAACAGACACGATACGAAAGTATTGAGCGTAGATAACAACATGACCAACTTGACTTTAACGGTTTATAGCAAAAAAGATAAGAGAATCACCGAGCTTATAAAGTCTTTGGCTAAAGAGACAAAATATGACATAAGCACCGAAGAGATCAAAAAAGACGATAACAAAAGCGTATATATCAGCGATATAAAGGTGAAATTAAATGAGTACTAATAAAGATATTTTAGAACAGATAGATAACGCCCTAAAGGATAAAAAAGAGGCCGAAATTTATATGATCTATTTGGCGATAGCGGCCGTTATGGGATTTTTGGTATATCAATTCATCTATCCGATCACGGATAGAAACCTTAAAAAGACTCAAAATCAAGTCAAATCGATAGAGAGAAAATTAAATGCGGAAGTCTCCTACCTTAGATCCAAAACGGTAAACGGAGATTCGCAATTTTATGTCAAAAAGTTAAAAAAAGAGATTGAAGATCTTCAAAACAATCTTGAAAAGACTAAATATGAAAATAGTTATGTCGATAATAAATTAAAAGAGCTTAGCTATCTGCTCTTTAACGATGAAAATTGGGCTAAGTTTTTGGACAACATTTCATATCTTGCCCAAAAATATCACGTAACGATCAAATATATAAAAAATAAATTCAACGATATCAACATGCATAAAGTGGAACAGATTTTGGAAGTGGATATAGATGCCAAAGGAAAATTCAAAGACATTATGAAGTTTATAAACGCGATTGAAGAGAGCAAACTCGTAGTGGACGTTTACAATCTCCATATGGAAGCCAAAAACAGAGTAAACGCCACTTTTAAAATCGCGGTTTGGGGGATGAAATATTGAAAAAAGCAGTAATTTTAATCTCTTTGATTTCGGCTTTTTTGCAAGCCGATCTGATAGATCCTCAGCTAAAAGCCGATTTGCAAAGATTTGACAATATTTTTAATGAAATAGGCAAAAAAAGAGTCGGTATCAGAGAATCGATCATTGATGAGATCAAAGATCCGTTTGTCTATAAAAAAGAGATAAAAAAGATAGCCAAAAGCGCCAAAGGATCGGGTAAAAGTGGCAAAACGACTCCTAAAAAGAAAGTTTTGAAGCTTTTGGCCATCTTCAACGACAAAGTAAAAATAAACGGCAAATGGTATCGATTACACCAAAAAATAGGAGAGTATAGAATCTCCAAAATAGCCAAAGGATACGTAATCCTAAGAGACAGAAGTGAAAAAATAAAATTGTACCTAAGGAAAAAAGATGCAAAAATTAAGATTATCGCTCATTAAACAGCTAACTCTACTTTCGATTATTATATTTTTATCGATATCTTCTCTATACGGTGCAAATAGTTGTAGATATCGGGTATTCAATATTCAGGTATCCGACGAGGTAACTACGCAGGATCTTTTAAATCAGCTCTCCCAAGAGTGTGATTTTTCCATCGTCACCAAAGATTCGGTAGCTCAAAAAGAGCTCCAAAAGAAGATTTTCGGCATAAACGTAAAAAATATGACGCTTGAGGAGATTTTCAATCTGCTTCTTTTAGATAAAGGTATGGAGTATGATTTCAAAAACGGCGTTTTAAAAATATATGCCATTTTTACAAAAAGCTTCAAAGTAGATTACGTAAGTACCAAAAGAATAGGAAAAAGCAATACCGATATCACTCTAACGGGAGATAGCTCAAGCGCATCGGGAGATAGTAAAACCGGAAACGCAAACAGTGCCAAATCAAGCTCCGGAATGTCCATAACTTCGGATGAAACTTTCGATTTTTGGGATAAACTCGATAAGGAGCTCGGAAGCATTCTAAACACTCCTCAAGACGAGTTTAAAGCGCCTCCTCCGATTATCAACAAAGAGGGAGGAATAATCACCGTTACGGGAACCAAAAAACAGATCTACAGAATATCAAAGTATATAGACGATTTGATGGACAGACTTCACAAACAGGTTATGATAGATGTCAAAATCCTATCCGTATCCCTAAACGATTCAAAAAGCATAGGAATAGATTGGGGACAGCTTTATAAACTTCAAAATTTCAAAGCAAGTTTCGAAGTTCTAAATACGAATAACCTATCTCAAATAGAGGGAGACGATATAAAAGAGTTCGGAGATATTCTTCCTTCCGCTCACGCTACGTTTTTTAAACTAACGGGAGGATCATCTTTAAACGAACTTATAAAGTTTCTAAAAACTCAAGGAGACGTTACCTCCATCTCAAATCCGAAAGTGGTTACGCTAAACAATCAGCCGGCTCTATTTAGCTCGGGAGAACAACTTTATTACAAAAGATTGGAGAGCACGACCACAAGCTCCACATCCACAACTACGGCTCAAAACGAAATTATAGAGTCCATTTTTGCGGGAATACTTTTGGACATTACACCCGAAATTACGGATAATGATGAGATAATTTTAAAAATCAATCCTTCAATAAGCTCTATAAAAGACGCTCAAGTGGAGACCAAAAATAGCGTAAGAACCATTCCGCCCGATCTTTTGAAAAAGCAGATATCTTCCGTAGTGAAGCTAAAAGACGGAGAGAGAATCATTCTCGGAGGGCTTATAGATACAAAATACGGAAAAGACGTCTCAAAAGTTCCTCTTTTGGGAAGCATTCCGGTTATCGGAAACCTATTTAAAAAAGAGCAAAAAATAAAGACAAGAAGCGAGCTTGTTATCATCATAACACCGCATATCATAAAAAACGGATACAAAAAGAAAACGGTATCTTTAAAAGATTTGGGATATACAAGGATAAAAAATGAATGATTACCGAAAAATAAAAGATATTTTTATAGAGGGAAACAAATTCGATTACGTAAACCTAACTCAATCCGTAATGGCTTACAAAAAACTAACGGAGGCTCTAAAAAAGCCTCTAAAACTGATCCTTCTATACGGAAAACCGGGAACGGGAAAGACTTTCCTTTTAACTAAGCTCTATAACGATCTTAAAAAGAAATATCCGATAATCTTTTTCCCCACTCCCTTTTTCGACGAAAACGAGTTTTTGGCTGCCATTTACAAAAAGATATTCAAACAAGAGCCTCCCAAAACCGACTCTTTTGACGCTTTTTTCAAATTCTTTATAAACAAAATGAACAAAGAGTCGATTTCTCCTATAACTATTTTAATAGACGAGGCACAGCTCTACCCTCCGGCCCTGATAGAAAAAATTAGACTAATGGCCGATACGAGAAAATTTAAATTTCTCTTTACGGTACACAAAACCGACGAAGAGGATGTTTTGGCAAAAGACTATTTCAAAACGAGAATTTGGGAGACAATAGAGATAAAAAGCATCTCTATAGAGGAGCTTAAACTATATTTGGAAAAGAAGCTTGTTTATCACAATCTATTTAATTATCTCTCTCTTTTGCATGAACCTCAATACAAATTGATACATAAATTCGCAAAAGGGAATCTAAGAGAGACAAACAAGCTGCTTTATAAGACATTTGAAATATGCGAATATTACGAAAATAACGAACCAAAGAAGCTAAATCCGAAAAAATTAAAAAGCAAATTTTTGGAGATGGCGGCTTTGGATTTAAGGATAATAGATGATTAGTGCAGAAGAGATTAAAGAGCTTGAAAAAAGATGGATTAAGTACAAAGTAAAAAGGCATTCTAAAAAAGCCGTTTTATCTTTAGCCTCGATAGGCGTTATAGCGGCAGGAGGATATCTATATCTTCAAAAACCGATAGATTTCTCAAATCTTTTCTCAAAAAAAGAGGAGATAAAAAAGAAAGAGCAAAAAGAGATAAAAATAACTCAAGCGGATAAAAAGATAGAATCCATACATACTCCGCTTAAAAATAAAAAAGAGCAAAAAGAAAAGACTTTAACTTTAGATACGAAATTTATAAAAAATATAGAAAAAGAGGCGAAAAAGAGCAAAACGGTATTCAAAAAGCCCCCTTTGCCGAAACCGAAATTAAATCCGAATTTCAAAATAGCCACAAGCGATATCAAAGAAGAAAAAGTCGTTAAAAAAAGCAAAATCAAAATTATTAGCAAAAAAGTGGATACGATCACATATCTCAAAAAGAAATTTGAAGCAAGCGGGGATATAAACTACGCTTTGATGCTATCTCAAACCTACTATGACAAAAAAGATTATAAAAAAGCTCTAAAATGGGCTATAAAAGCAAACGAAATAGACGCTTCGAACGAAAAGAGCTGGATACTATTCGCAAAATCGAAAATGAAATTGGGAAAAAGAAAAGAGGCTATAAAAGCCTTGAAAATTTATCTAAAAAATAGAGAATCTCAAAGAATTTACAATGTATTGGAAAAAATCGAAAACGGCGATCTTAAAGGTTAATTTGATCTTTTTTCTCTCTTTGAACTCTTTTGCGGGAAATTTGGAAAAGATAATAAAAAGCTACAAAAACGAACAGTATTGGAAAAGCTGCGATCTTTGCGAAAAGAGCCTCTCTCTTTACGAGAAAAATAGCGATTTTTTAAATTTCTGCTCTCTTTCCTGCCTTAAATCGGGAGAACTTGAGAAAATGGGCAAATTTGCTTCTCTCCTTGGCAAAAAAGCCTCGGATAGAAAAAATTCAGTCTACTTTCTAACGATCCTTTATCAAAAAAAGCTTCTATTAAACTCCATACTCGATAAAGCGGACATATCTTTTGTTAAACTTCCTAAAACAAATTATATTTTATCCGATATATTCATCAAATATGTAAAAAAAGATTTTACAAAAAGGAAAAACGTCTATCTTTTTAAAGATGACGAAGATCCAAAGATAACTTACAAACTAAGCGTCCAAAAGATGGACGGAGAGAACAAACTTTTTTTAAAGACTTTTAAAGGAAAAATCCTCATTAAAACGAGGATCTATTAAAGAGGCGGCAAATGCAAAATTTCAATAAAAATATTATAGATTTTTTATTAAAAAACAAAATAATAAATGAAACAAGTGCAAAAGAGATAGAAAAGGAGACCGAAAAAAATAAAATAGGAGAGATATTAGTCAAAAAAGGCTACTTTCCAGAAGAGAATCTAAAACTCTTGGTTTTGGAACTTTACAAAAGAAATCTAATCACTCTTGAAGAGATAAGAGACAATTTCTCCATAAATATAGAAAACTTTTTAAAAGATTTGGCTAAAAACCTAAAAATACCTTATATAGATTTCGATACCGTAGATATAGACTACAACGTCGCCTCTAAAGCTCCTTTGGAATATCTAAAAAAATATTTCGCTCTACCGTTTAAAGAGGACGAAATAAACGTTTACGTAGCCCTAAAAGATCCGGCAAACATCACCATTCAAGAGGTTTTGCAAAGAATATTTCCAAGAAAACTCGTAAAAGTGGTACTTGCCGATCCGGATCAGATAGAAAAACATCTAAACAAACTCGAAACCAACGCAAAAATAAAAGATCTGATAGATGAAATCAGAAAAGAGACAACCAAAAACCAGATAGAAAACGCAAAAGAATCATCAAGTATCTTAAGACTTATAGAAATAATCTTAAAATCATCAATTTTAGCGAGAGGAAGCGATATCCATATAGAACCGACGAAAACAAACTGTATCGTTAGAACGAGAATTGACGGCGCTCTTACGGAGATGTTCATTTTCGATAAAGATATCTACCCTCCTCTCTCTTCCCGGATAAAACTTTTGGCAAATCTCGATATTGCGGAAAAGAGAAAACCGCAAGACGGAAGATTTTCGGCCACTATTTTAAATAAAGAGTTCGACTTTAGGGTCTCCACACTTCCGATAGTGACGGGAGAGTCCATCGTTATGAGAATTTTGGATAAATCGAAAGTTATGATAAAGCTTGAAGATCTCGGAATGCAAAAAAGCACATACGAGAGATTTTACAAAGCGATGCACGCTCCCTACGGAATCATCCTCGTAACCGGTCCTACCGGAAGCGGTAAATCCACCACTCTATACGCAGCATTGAACGCTATAAAAAGTATAGAGACCAAAATAATCACCGTCGAAGATCCGGTAGAGTATCAGGTAAATATGATTCAACAAACTCAAGTAAACGAAAAGGCGGGACTAACGTTTGCGGAGGCTCTTAGATCCATCCTTAGACAAGATCCGGATGTCATCATGATAGGAGAGATCAGAGATCAAGAGACTCTAAGAATAGCAATTCAAGCTGCTTTAACCGGGCATCTCGTATTCTCCACGCTTCACACAAACGACGCTATAAGCGCCGTTACGAGAGTGATAGATATGGGAATAGAACCCTATTTGGTAAGCGGCGCCCTAACGGCGATAGAGGCTCAAAGGCTTGTTAGAAAACTATGCCCTTACTGTAAAACTCCGACCGTTTTACCCGATAATATGCTAAAGGAGCTTGAGAAGGATCTGCCTCCAAACTATCAGTTTTATAAAGCGAAAGGGTGTGAGAAGTGTTCTCAAACGGGATATATGGGAAGAGAGATGATATCGGAAGTGCTTAGCATAGACACTACCCTATCGAGTATGATAGCAAGAAACGCCTCAAAAGAGGAGATGCTAAAGCATGCGATCTCTCAAGGATTTAAAACGATGTTTCAAGACGGCGTGCTTAGAGCGGCAAAAGGAATAACTACCATAGAAGAGATATTTAGGGTGGCTAAATCATGACGAAATATTATGAAGTAAACTATCTTGCAAAAGGCAAGAAAAACAGAGCGGTGGTAAAAGCGATAAACAAAATAGAGGCTTTGAATATCGCAAAAGCCCAAATAGGCGGAACCATTCTAAAAATAAACGAAACTTCCGTTCCCGTGGAGGATAGAGTAAAAGAGATAACCAAATATATAGGAGAGTCCTATTTCAAAAGAAAAATAAAACCGGAAAATCTAATATCCTCCATAAGACAGCTTGCCGTAATGGCCAATGCCGGTATTCCGATCCATGACAGTATAAAAGAGGTTGTAAAATCGGCAACCGACAAGCAGGTAAAAGAGATGTTTTCAAAAATAGACGAAGAGCTAAACGCAGGACACAGTCTAACGGAAGCCATCTCGAAATTCAGAACGGAAGTCGGAGACGTAACGGTAGCTATGATAGAGCTTGGAGAAAATACCGGTAATATGGCCGAGTCTCTTCAAAAACTCGCAAATATTTTAGAAGAGATGCTTGAGAATAAAAGAAAATTCAAAAAAGCTATGCGCTATCCCATCACCGTAATGATAGCGATCGCTATAGCCTTTACCATCATGATGGTTTACGTAGTTCCGAAATTCAAAGAGATTTTCGATAAGTTTCACTCCGAACTTCCGCTACCTACCAAAATACTCCTTGCTATGGAGAGTGCGGTAAACAACTACGGACTATTTTTGCTCGGAGCGATTTTCGGTATTATATTCTATATCAAATTTATGTATAAAACCTCTCCGTCTTTCAGATACAGTTTCGATAAACATATCCTAAAAGTATATCTTATAGGAAACATTATCTACTATTCCAACCTCAGCCGTTTTATGATGATTTTCACGGAACTAATCAGAGCCGGTATTCCGGTAGTGGAGGCTTTGGATACGGCGGTAATTACAACCGAAAACGAATATCTAAAAGAGAAACTCTCTTCCGTTAAAGTATCGGTGGAGAGAGGTGTAAACCTAACCGAATCTTTTAGAGAGACGGGGCTTTTTGAGGGAATGCTTATTCAGATGATAAAAGCGGGAGAGCAAGGAGGAGCTTTAGATCAGATGCTCGATAAAGTAGCCGAATATTACAATATCAAATTCCAAGATCTAATAGACAACATCTCATCTTACATAGAGCCTATTATGCTCGGTTTCATTGCCGGAATGGTACTATTGCTTGCTCTTGGAATCTTTATGCCTATGTGGGATATGGCTCAAACCGTCAAGCACGGTTGATAACGAGCCCCATTTGGGGAGGGTATCCCCTCTCTTTGGCAAATTTCATCGCCAATTCATCCACTTCATCTTCTTTTACCTCAAACTTTTTAAAATCTCTTTTTCTATAAAGATCTTTGTTTAATTTTCCCGATTCTATAAGTTTTTTCACTATCTCGTCCGACATCGCAAAAACGGAAGAGGCTTTTACGATCTCGCATCTTGCATAATCCTCCCCCTCGAAAGATACCTCGGCAGCCCTCAACGTCTCATCATCCCCCGGAATCTGCTGAGCTCCATAGAGAGGCTTGGCGGCTACTTTGGCTTCTTTGAAAGAAGGAATAAAATTTGAGATATGATCTATCGCTTTTTTGGTTCTATCCTCAACTATACTCCACCTCCACTCTTTTTCTATCTTTTTTATAAAAGATTTGGGAAGTTTAGGCTGAGAGGATAGCGGAGTGTTTTTGATAAGCCCGTTATCAAACAGCGTTACATCCTTTCTCATAGCGTGAAGCTGAAAGTATCCTCCCGCATACGGAGTAAATTGCCCCATACCCCTTGGCGTTCCTCTCTCTCCGTGAAAAATTATTTCAGGCCAAAACTCCTCTTTGCTATCCCATTTGGTAACGTAAGCCGCTTTAAACTCTACGAATCTCTCTCTTTTTAGTTTCAAAGAGTCATCTATCCTCCCGCTCTCAAAACCGGCCGAATTTATCAAAAAATCAAACTTTTCCTCTTTTATGGAATCTTTAAATTTGTATCTGATCAAAAATCCCTCTTTGAGCTTCTTTACATCCAAAACTTCGGTATTTAAATGAAGCTTCGTATTTTCGAATCTATTTAATAAGATAGTAGCGATCGCGGCTACCCTAAAAACGTTCAATCCATACTCTTGCACCAAAATAACGGGATATTTCAATTTATCCAAATCTACACCTCTTGC
>JAADDG010000039.1 GCA_013154075.1 Campylobacterota bacterium
CGTTAAGATCGGCTAATACCTCTTTGCCTTCGTCCGTAAGGTAGTAGTAGCCTTTTTGTTTTTTCTCGTCAAAGCCTTGAGCCACCAAAGAAAAACTCTCAAGAGTGTACAAAGACTCCTCAATTACGTCCATCAATCTTTTTTCCCACTCGTTGCCTTTTTCATAGAAGTGTTTAAAAAGCTCCTCCACGCTCAAAGCCTCGGCGAATTTCTTTCTAAGCTCCTCTTTCTTTTGATACCCCATAGCTTCGTTAAGTCTTCTTCCGTAGTGTTCTTTTACGGCTTTATACTCTTTTAGAGGCATCTCCAAAAGATAGTGTTTTATCTCATCCGCAGAAGCGATAATTTCGGGATTTGATTTATGAACTTCCTCGATTTTGGGAATGATTCTGATTATCTCCTCATCCAACGCTTCGAGGTTGAATGTCTTGGATTTTTTATAATCCTTCTCTCTTAAGATATGAAGAACGTTAAATAGATGCTCTCCCGCTTTCAAAAGCTCTCCGTTTTCGTCTATAAAAGCCAACGCCTCAAGCGTCTCTCTCTCCCCGTCGCTCAACGAGTCTATTCCCAAGTCCAAAAGTTTTTCCAAAGAGTGCAAATAGTCTTCCGAAATAATCGTATCGAAAGCTATCGCACAGTGATTTAGAGTCTCTTTTACCTCTTTGCCCAATAGATTCAAAGTATATACATCCGAATTTGGCATACTAAAAGATATCAATCTTTGAGACTCCAAAAGCTCCACTTCTCTACCGCCTTTCGGTAAAGCGTGAGTAGAAGCGGGACCTTCTCCCATAGATACTATAAAATTCGCAAGCTCCTTATTTATCAAAATCTTAGGATGAGAGTTTTGATAGATCTCATAGATAGCTTTGGCAAATCTATTTATTTTTACACACTCTCCTCTATCTCTATCCGAAACCTTCTCAGCAAATCCTCTTTTTATAAGAGCATCGGCTATCTCCTCCCCGCAAAGATCGTCGTTTTTCAAAGAAGCTTCTATCATTCCGATAACTTCGCTTCCTATCCATCTAAAATGCTCACTCCAAGAACTCGGATGAGAAATTAGAGAATTTTTGACCATCTCTTCCAAATTCGCAAGTAAGTTGGCTCCCCAATAAGAGAGTCTATATTCGATGGAACTGCTTCCGATATCCACCATATTCGCTAAATTAAGCTCAATATAGGGTTCGCTTTCGCTTAGCACTCTAATTTGACAACTGATACCTTTATCTTCATTCGCTTTTATATTATATAAAGCCAACGCATGCTCTTTTTTTATGAGCATTCACACTCCTTTTTAATTTTTTTATTTTTGATTGACTAATGGAATTTTAGTGAGTTTACTAAAACTTTTCTGCTACTTAAGTAGCAAAAGAGACGTAAGAGAGGGAGGGAGATCCTATTCTCCCTCATCCATTTTTTTGGCGTAGTGGCTTAGAGTAAGAAGAACGACTCCGTCAAAAAGGAGACTTATTCCTACAAAAAGTCCTACAAGCCATAAAGAGCTAAAAGGCCATCCGACCAAAAAGATCACGGCCATCAAAACGGACAAAATACCGTTTAACAATACTACCCACCACCCTTTTTCGGGCTTCATTTCAAAAGCTAAGGCAAACGAACCGAAAGAGTCCATCAAAAAATATACCGCAAATATGATTCCAAGAGCGGCAACTCCGGGAATTGGATTGATAACCACCAATCCTCCGGTTACTATCAATATAAACGTTTTAAGCCAACCGAGCCAATTTTTCTTATCGGTTTTATAGGTATGAAAACCGGCCATAAAACCGCTGAACAACAAAAGCCAACCCACAAAAAGCGCGGTGGCTATCGACATAATCCCGGGGAAAAATATTCCCACAACACCAAGAAGCAAGAATATGATTCCCGCTATCTTGGAGTTTTTGCTAAATTGTTCCAACAGCTCTTTTTTGTAAGGATAGTTAATCATTTTTAATCCTTTAATTTATCCCCTACATCGTAAAATCGAGTATCTTATGAGCCCTTTCTATAGCTTCATGAGATACCGTTCTACTCTCGGGATGTACCTCTTTGATTATTTTCGCTAAAATAATCGTCAAGGCTCCCGCAATTTCGGGAAGCTTTTTCTCAAGCTCCACTTCAAGCTCCAACAAAGGAGGATGAGTGGCGAGTCTATCCAAAATATCTTTTAGCTCCACCTCTTGCTCAAGCTCTTTAAACTCCTGCATACTGTTTTGCATTCCTTTCGTCAAAGGAACATCGCTTAGCCAAATTACGTCTCTATTGTTATATTTGGCGCTTCCTTGCGCAACTACGAGCAAATCGTAAAGTTTTTGCTCCACTATATCCGTAATATCTTTCGCGTGACCTTTAGCTATATCAAGTCCCGCCGCTCTTCTAAAGAGCTCTTGTAATCTATGAAAACCGACAACCGCCATATTCTCTCCTTTTTCCTATTGTACTCTTATTTGTTTATGATTTTTACAGCTTTTTCTTTAAATTCTTTCAATTTAGCTTTTAGCTCTTCAAATAGCTTCTCAGCCGCATTTTTACCCTTAACCTCTTTCTCGATATTCTCTATGCTATCTTCAAGCATTTTGTAAGTGGTATCCGATTCGCTCGTATATCCCAAAGCCTCGGCAATTTTTAGATTCTCTTTAGCAGCTTTCAAATTCTCCAAAGCCTTTTGTTTATCTTTTTCTTTAGCCGCTTTTTCAGCTTCCGCAATTAAGGCTTGAGCTTTTAGAAGCGGAATCGGAGTGATAGTCTCGATGGTTACGAAAGTCAAAAGCGCTTGAGTAAGCACGTTTTTAGCCTCATCGATTCTATCTTCATGCAAAAATTTAGCGGCAAGTTTCAATGCGCTCGGATATGAAGCTAAAGGCAAGTTTACGGTTTTTAGAACTATCTCGCTTCTTAGAGTGTTAAGAAGTCTTCTTGCCTCTTGAACTTTATTCTCTTTCAAAAGAGCTTTAACCGTAATCAAAGCGACTTGAATATCTTTCAAACTACCGTTGAAAGTGGCAACCTCTACCGCAGAATCGATCGGAATCAAAGCCGGAGCGTTCGGAGCTGCCATAACAACTTCAAGCTTTCCGATAGCCTTCTCTATTTTTTTGATGGCATCCTCTTTTTTGCCCTTATCCAAATCCATCAAAACTTCGTTGGTCAAAGCGACCGCTTCTACAGCCTCTTTGATAATTTTGACATCTTTGTTTTGTTTTTCGATTTTGGCTTTAGCCTCGGCTACCGCTTGATTGGAAGTAGCTTTCGTAGCTTCGCTCGCAAACAGACTCGATCCGCTGAGTAGAGCCGCAACTACTGCAGATAAAACGATTTTTTTCATCACTAAACCTCCTTGAATTTATTTTTGTTAAGGAAGTTTAGTGTAATTACTAAATTTTGTCTGCTACTTAGGTTGCAATTTTGCTAATAAAGAGTTTATATTGTTGATAGTAAGCCTTTTTCTTTTGACATCAAGTACGCCGTCTTTTTTAAGATCTTGAATATGGCGATTTACGACATGCCTTACCGTACCGATCAAATTGGCAATCTCTTCGTGAGAGAGATCGTTTATGATTTTCAGTTTGGGAGGATTTTTAAGATCCAAATTTCTAAGAAGAAGTCTCATAAGCCTTGTAGAAGTATCGAATAAAGAGAGATCTACGACCAAATTTTCCAAATGTCTCATCGTTTTGGCAAGATAGGGAAAAAAGATTTTATTAAAACTCGTATTTTTCATCAAAAGATCTTTGACGATATCTATAGGAATTTCCAAAAACTTTCCGTTATCCAAAGCGCTCGTCAAAACTTCATGAGGCTTTCCGTCCAAAAGAGGAATGACATCGAACATATCTCCGGCCACAAGAATATTTATAGTCTGCTCTTTGGACGTATCCATATTGATTTCGGAGACCTTTAAACGTCCTTCGAGAATTATATAAAAATATTTTATAGTATCCTCGCTTGTTAAAGGAACCGATCCTTTAAAAAAACTCTTTATCTTCCCGTAGCGCTTCAATTCGTCTATAGCGTCTTTATCTACTAATTCAAAAATAGGTAAATCCTCCAATTCCATTAAGTCTCTTCCGCCTTTATAAAAAGTTTATAAAGTGTATTGAAATTTCCATTAATATCGGATAAATAATAGCTATGATACCATTAAATAATGAAAAAAATAAGGTTGGAGAATACGGGGATGGAGACTCTTTTCAAGGAAGCTGCAAACGAAATAAAAAACAAAGATTATATTTTAATTACGGCAGGTGCCGGAATGGGAGTGGATAGCGGACTTCCGGACTTTAGAGGCAAAGAGGGGTTTTGGAGAGCCTATCCCTTTGCCAAAAAACTCAAAGTCTCTTTCGAGCAGATGGCAAATCCTTATTGGTTTGAAAAAGATCCCCATCTGGCATGGGCATTTTACGGACATAGATTAAATCTATACAGAGAGACTTCCCCGCACGAAGGCTTTTATAAACTTCTTGAGATAGCCGAATCAAAAAAAGATTATTTCGTAGTAACTTCCAACGTGGACGGACAGTTTCAAAAAGCTGGCTTTAGCGAAAACAAGATAGACGAAATTCACGGCTCGATCCACTATCTGCAATGCACGATCCCCTGCTCTAATCACATCTGGAGTGCTAAAGATACTAAAATAAAGATAGATTTCGAAAATTTCAAAGCTCTCGATCCCCTGCCCAAATGTCCCTACTGCCAAGCGGTGGCAAGACCGAATATCTTGATGTTCGGAGATTTCAATTGGATAGGCGATAGAGAAGAGAGTCAGCATATAAGATTTTCGAATTTTTTAAGTAAAATAGATTACGGTAATTTGGCAATTATTGAATTTGGAGCAGGCAAAGCGGTACCTACCATAAGAATGACCTCGGAACATTTGGCAAACAGATATAAAGCATCTTTGATCAGAGTAAATCCGAGAGACTACGAAGTACCGAAATCTCACATATCCATACCTATGGGAGCAAAAGAGGCTATCGAAAAAATTTATAACTATTTATAAATCTTAGTATATGTCGTATTTACCGAAAATGATAGAGACATTCAGATTCAAAGAGACGTTGGGCTCGAAACTGTGATCTCTATCCCAATATAGAGCCGGAATTACGTTGAAGTATATCCATCTATTTCTAAGAACGTGTCTATAAACCGTTCTTAGCTCATAAGTGGAAACTTTCGGCATATGGTTTTCAAAATCTTCGGTAATTCCGGCTACGGTAGCGCTATAAATCAGATCGTCTCTTGGAGTTAGATGCTGAAAAAGCATCAAAGAGTGGGCTATTTCGAAAGAATCCTCTTTCTTTTTGTAAATTATGTTATTTGCTATTCTAAACATAAAAGTATCGTTGATTTTCCTATCGAAATTCAAAGCCGTAAAGGATTGAAATCCCCTATGACTGAATAGATAAAATTTCTGCTCTCCTATCCACTGCCATTTTTTACTAAGATCTATCACTCGAATAAATTTAAGTCTCGTATAAAAGTCTATAGGGGTTTTGAATTTCAAACCGGCCGTCAAACTTATTTTGGTAAATAGTTTATTTTCTATAAAATATTTTATTCCAAGTAACGATCCGTAATTTTTTGTCCTATCTCCGTACTCTTCGCCTATATCTTGATGAGTAATCTCCTCGTCATGTTCCGTTAAAACGAGCTGAAATTTATTTCTTGTTTTGGGAAGATCTATTCTGGCTCTAAGAGAGGGCCTAAAACCTATGGAGCTGTCTTTGAATTTCATAGAAAAAGTTAGATTCATATAGTTGTTCTCTACGGGAGAGTATCCGTAATAGTTGCCCGATATGTAATTATCAAGCTCTTGAGTGGCTTCTATAAATCTTTGTGAAATCTCTTTTCTTTTTTGAATCAGATATTCAAGGTAGTAATCCAAAGAGAAAGAGTAAGAAAACGAGCAAATAAGTATCGATAAATATAATTTTTTCATTTTAAAATTATATAAAAATTATTCTCCAAAAACAACATAATGGAGAGAGAAAAACTCCCTCCTATTTTACGCATGAACCAATTCATGCTTTTTATCAAAATTTTCAAAAACGTGCTGCTCTTGCATAATATCCCTGTTAGCCTCTTCGACCATTCTATTTAGCAGATCGAAAAGTTTAAAGCTTGATTCTTCCATTTTGGAGAAGTTTTCTATAATCATATCTCTCTTCTCAGGCAGCAAGCAAGTTTTGGTTTTGGCACAAGGAACAGTTTGCAAAACGGCATCATGAACCTCTTTGTGATATTTATCAAGCTCTTTATAAGCTTTGGTATGGCTAAAGAGCTCTTTTCCGGTAGTGGAATACCATTGTCCCATTCTACAAGACGTATGATCGGCAAAACTATCGGCTTTATCTCCGTCTTCATTGAGCACGGTAGTGTAAGCATCCGATTTGAAAATGATATGATCCACTTTCACAAGAGTGCTAAAGAGATAATCTCTTATAAGTTTCGCATATTGCTCCGAGATCGAAGCGGAAGAAGAGAACGAATATAAAGCGTCTTTGAAAGTGGAAATATCGCTTTGGGAACTGGTGGCGATATCCGTAATCTCTTGAGAATTTGCCTGAATATTGTTCGATTCTTGCTGTAAAGTTTGAATAGTTACGGCAATCTCTTGAGTAGCTTTTTGGGTCCTTTCCGCCAAATCTCTAACCTCGTCCGCCACTACGGCAAAACCTCTGCCGTGCTCTCCCGCTCTTGCGGCCTCAATCGCGGCATTTAGAGCCAAAAGATTCGTTTGATCGGCTATATCTTTAATCAAATTGATAACGGTGGATATCTCCATCGTTCTTTCATTCAGCATTGCTATGGCTTCGTTACTATGAGAAATAAGCTCTATTAGATGATCCAATTGAGATATGATGGTATTTACCGTATGTTCGCTCTCTCTTGCTTGTGTAGCCGTTTTCGAGGTGGCTTCCGCTATCTGTCTGACAAGCTCTACGTTGTTTACTATATCTTGCTGAATGATATGAAGTCCGGCTTTGATTCCTCCGCTCTTTTCATGGAAAATGGATCCAAGCTCACCTTTAAGTTTGGATTTGTAAGATTCGGCAATAGCGGACATAGCCATATTGAGATTCGGACATACCGCTCTAAAGTCGCCTTTATATCCTTCTTCGAAAATTATTCTCTTGGAGTTTCCTTTGCTGGCTTCTTCTATGGAAGCTTTGATATCTCTCATCATCTGCTCCACCTGATCGAGCATATCGTTGATACCCCAAGCCACACTTCCCAAAACATGCTCTTGAGGAATATTAGTAATACGGTTGGATAGATTTCCTTCTCCGGCTTTCAAAAGCACGTCTCTAATCTGTCTAACAAGTTCATCTTGAAAAATCTGATCGCATCCGCCGCTTTTGCCTCCCGGGATAAAAAGTCCTATCAACCCCAATCCTGCCAACACTCCGGAGGGAATATAACTGCCAGTAGCGAACATAAATATCGACGCCCCGAAAGTTCCGAGCAAAAAGATAAGTGTCTGTTTATTGCTGAAGGCCGAGTACAAACTGGTCATAACTTAATCCTTTTTTATTTAATATTTCATTCAATTTTTTATATGAAGCTTCAACGCCTCCTCTCTTTTCCGCATCCAAAAGCTCTTTATACAAAGAAGGAATCACCTTCATAGCCTTATCGCTTGGTTTTCTTCTAACGGAGTGATAATCTCTTACGTTTCCCTTCTCGTCCAAAGTAGCGGTTACGTTGGCAAAAACCCAATAATATCCGCCGTCTTTGCTAAGATTTTTCACATACGCGAAAATCTCCTGCTTCTTTTTGAGTCTATCCCAAAGAAGTTTGAATACCACCTTAGGCATATCGGGATGTCTGACGATATTGTGAGGGGCACCCAAAAGCTCCTTTTCGTCATATCCCGCAAGCTCTATAAAGATTTTGTTGCAATAGATAATTCTGCCTTTCAAATCGGTTTTAGAGACGATAAAATCGTTCCTATCGAGACTCTTTTCGTTGTTGTTGGGTATAGGCTTTTTCATTTTTCCCACCTTTTTTAATTATTTCATCATAATATATCGACTATATCGACGCTTTTATTAAATATTTTATTAATACCTAAAAGTTTTCAACAACTTTTCGACACCGTTTTAAAAGCCGTTTAACTTTATTTCGCATTTTTTATATATAATTTCGCTTGATTTTTAAAAAAGAGGAGATATGAAGAGTCTGATCGAAAAAATCTCATCCGCAAAGCTAAATCAAGAATTCAAAAGGCTCTATCACGGCAGAGGCGAAGAGGAGTTTAGATTTTTGACAATCGATAGCATAGATAAGATTCTATTCGTACAGTTTTATGAAGATAGCCCGTATGAAAAAGAAATTTTGGAAAAATTAAAAGAGTTTACACTTCATAGCGGACACGAAAACATAATCGTAAAAAGAAGATTTACGAAAGAGACTTTCGCTATAAAAGGCGAGATTCCAAAAAAAGCTTTTGCAATAGAAAACAGAATGAAATTTAAGCTAAATTTTTACAATCAAAACATCGGATATTTCGGAGATATGAGAGAGGGGAGAAAATATGTGGAAAGAATTTCAGAAAATAAAAATATCTTGAATCTTTTTGCATACACTTGCGGATTTTCTCTCTTTGCTAAAAGAGGAGGAGCCAAAGAGATAGCAAACGTAGATATGAACAAATCGGCTCTTGCGACGGGAATGGCAAACCACCAAATAAACGATCTCTCTCAAAAAGGAATATCTTTTTGGCCTTACAATATTCTAAAAGCGTTTCCGAAACTAAAGAAAAAAGCCCCCTACGATATCATTATAATCGATCCTCCAACTTTTCAAAAAGGAAGTTTCGAAGCCGCAAAGGATTATCAAAAACTAATCAAAAACCTATCATCCGTTTCACACGAAAAAACCACTCTAATAGCTTGCGTAAACTCTCCCTTTTTTGAAAAAGAGAGACTAATAGAGATAGTGGAGAGGAATTCTCGTTTCAAATTCAAAGAGAGGATAGAAAATCCTTCGGAATATACTAATTCATCTTTGAAAAATTTGGTTTTTATTTGACATATGCCCATTAAAAGAATAGAATTTCACAATCTCAAAGGAAAGGAAAAGAAATGACAAGAGAAGAGATCTACAAAGAGAAGAAAAAGATAGCGATATTTTCCATCATCGTAAATTCCATTTTGGCTCTTATTAAAATCTTTGGAGGAATTTTATCATCAAGTGCAGCTTTAACAGCGGACGGAATCCACTCGGTATCAGATCTTGCCGCATCTTTTAGCGTACTTACGGGAATCGTTATAGCCAACAAAAAAGCCAAAGAGTTTCCTATGGGACTCTATAAAGTGGAAAATCTCGTAGCCTTAGTAAGTGCTTTCGCAATATTTTTTGCTGGATACGAGATAGCCAAAGACGTCTTTTTCGGAGAGCCTATGCACATCAAAAATCTTCCCATAGCCGTAGCGGCGATCGCTCTTACGGTCGTTATAACCTTCCTTTATTCAAGATGGGAGAAGAAAAAAGCCATAGAGCTAAACTCTCCAAGTCTGATGGCGGACGCAGAGCACGTAAAAAGCGATTTTTTCACCGCCTTGGTGGTACTTGTAGGAGTCATAGGACAATATATGGGATATCCGATTATCGAAAAAATAGCGGTGGCGGTGGTGGTTTATTTCATTTTCCACAGCGGATGGGAAATCTTGGTAGATGCTATCAAAGTCTTGCTTGACGCCTCGGTGGATAAAGATACTTTAGAAGAGGTTAGAGAAATACTGAAAAAAGAGGATATGATAAAACATATAAACGATATCAAAGGTAGAAACGCAGGAAGTTTCAAATTTTTGTATCTCGATTTGGACGTAAAAACGGACTCTTTGAAAGAAGCTCACGAATTTGCCCACAAATTGGAGCAAAGAATCAAAGCCAAAATCCCGGAAGTGGAGAAAGTCATCACTCATTATGAGTGATGTTTTCTATTTTTCTCGTTTCGATGTTTTACGAGATTTTCGATATTGCTCTCATTCACAGATCTTAACTCCCCTTTCTTAAATCTTTCCAAAACCTCGCTTAACAAAACTCTACCCTCACCCGCATAAAAAACATCTATTTTGGCCTCTTGCAACATCTCAAAAGGTGAATATCCCAAATGCTGAACTATTACGGCTTCAATACCTTTATCTATAAATTTTCCCACTATGGCCGATCCGCTTTGCTCTTCGTTTTTTTCTATAGAGATCTTATCTCCATCTACAAAAGCGAAAAATTTAGCCTTTCCAAACAAAGGAGATACGGCCGGATCGTCATTGGAAGTTTTTACCGGTATCGCTATTTTCATTTCAACCCCTTTTCTATTTTTTTTGACATATGACAATAATATACCATCTTTATGAACATATGTCAAATATAAGGATTAAATTTATGATATAATTTTATTTATGGGAAGAGATAAATTAAAAAGAAAATTAAGTTTCAAGCCTGTATGCAAAGAGTTTAAGCCGTCGGAGTGCGCTAATACAAATACCATCCGACTACTTCACGAAGAGCTGGAAGCTTTATATTTAATGGATATCAAAGAGCTCTATCAAGCGGATGCGGCAAAAAAGATGGGAGTCTCAAGGCCGACATTCGCAAGAATTTTGAAAAATGCAAGAAACAAAGTGGCTATGACACTGATAACGGGCGCTAACCTCGTCATAGAAGACGAGAAGGAGGATTTTTCGGTAATGATTCCAAGCGATCTTGAAGAAGAGCTGAAAATTTCCTCTCCAAGTGCAAAATATCTGCATATTTACGAAGTAAAAAATAGAGAAATAGTAGAAAAAAAGGTTATAAAAAACCCGGTTTTTAGCCAAGATGTAAGACCCGGTCAAGTGATACCGGAAATCTGCAATAAAGAGAACGTAAACTTCTTCGTCTCCGATCAAATAGGCTCGGGACTCAAAAACGCCCTACTCTCCATAGGAGTCCACTCCTATCCCAAAAAAGAGATCTCTTTGGAAGAGATTAAGGAGTTTATATAGATTATATAAAAATAGAGCAATCAAATGAGTTCTTTTTCTATACTTTTAACAAATTGAAAAAAATTATTTTTCAATTCATTTAAATAAAATTTATTTTTAAAATTCACATTTTCAAAAAGTGCAATAGGCACACTCTTTAATCTAAACAAAAATTCTTCATTTTCAAAATGCATTTTTTCTTTCGCTTTTTCTAAAAACTCATTAATATAATATCTCTCTCTAACTTTTAAAAAATAAAAATCT
>JAADDG010000225.1 GCA_013154075.1 Campylobacterota bacterium
GTGAGATTTGATATTTTGCCAAGCGGAGAGGTTGTAAATATAAAAACTTGGGGAGCTCATAAGATTTTGCAAAGAGCTGCTAAAAAGACTATCAAAAAAGCCTCCGCCTATTTTCCAAAACCCAAAGAGAGGGTTACGGTCACTTTATCGATAGAGTATAGATTGAGATAGTACTATTTTTATGTTGAGTGTAGAAGCTGTCTTTTGTTTTGTTTGGAGATCTTTATTTTTCTCATATCGGGAATTGACGAGGCGTGCTCTTTTATAAAATCGAAAATACTTCTTCCCTCCACGCGTATGATATCTTTTATTAATGAATCTGCGATGAGTGTTTTGTCATAATTTTTGATTTGCGTTAGATAATCGAATAGAAATTTTGATAATCTTTGTAAAGATATTTGATAAGTGGATTCGCTTTTTTGATAGATGTAATCGCTAAATTTATAGAAGTTATCAAAAACTTTCTTGTCCTCTTTCCATAGAAACGATATCGTATGATAGAAATTTCCGCTATTGTAATAAAGATCCCAAAATCTTGCAAATCTCTTCATCTTTTGCATCTCTTTAAAAGGAATGAAAATATTTTGCAAAATATCGTACGGAGGGGTGTCTGAATAGATCATTTTGTAAATTTTATCGTGTCTGTCTATGGTGGTGCCAGAGAGTTTTTTTAGGATACCTATTTGAATTTCCGATTTTGTAACGGATACGAGCTTGTCCAAATTCGAAGCAAAGCTCTCAAGACTCTCTCCCGGAAGTCCCACTATCAAATCAAGATGAAGGTGGGCGTTTGTTTCGTTTTCTAAAAAGGATATATTTTCGATAATTTTCGGGATATTTAATCGTCTATTGATATTTTGCGCTATTTTCGGATTTAGCGTTTGGATACCTATTTCAAGCTGAAGAGAGGAGGGCGGGAACTTTTTGATCCTTTGTTTCATGCTTTCGGGAAATGCGTCGGGAATCACTTCAAAATGCAGGGAATAGGGCTCTTTTTTGGATAAGAAGAAATCTATCAGGCGGTTTGCTATTTTCATATTAAGGTTGAATGTCCTATCTATGAATTTGAAATTTCTAACTCCTCGACTCCAAAGCTTTTCAAATTCTTTTAATATCTTCTCTATATCGAAATATCTTACTCTCTCGTCTATCGAAGAGAGGCAAAATTCACACTCAAACGGACATCCTCTGGAGGCTTCTACATAAATTTTTCTGTTTTTTATATCAAAGTCGGTGTAGTAATCGTAGGGAAGTTTTAAATCGGTAACTATCGGAATTTGAGCTTTTATGATTTTTGTATCGGGAGGGTTGTTTGATAAAATATCTTTGCAAAGTTTATAAAACGATATCTCTCCCTCTCCTTGGATTATATAGTCGGCTTTGGATAGATCCACTCTAAAAGGCTGATGGCTTACTTCCGGTCCGCCCAGCACTATAACGGTATCGGGTGTTACCTTTTTTATTATTTTGATTAGATTCTCTACATCTTTAGCGTTCCAGATATAGACTCCTATGCCAACTATTTTAGGATTTTTATCGAGAATCTTTTCAGCTATCGTCTCTATGTCGCTATTTATTACAAATTCCAAAATTTCGGCTTCCTTTTTGAGCTCATGCAAATTTGCGTATAGATACCTTAGCGCTATGGAAGTGTGAGAGAATCTTGAATTTAGTGTTGTTAGGACTATGTTGGACATACCGTTATAAACTCCGATTTATCTAAAGATGTTATTATTGGAAAATTCTTTTTTAGGGAATTTTGTTATATTATGAAAAAACATATAAAAAATTCTATAATTTTTTGATAATGATAACATTTTTGAAAGCAAAGGTATAAAATGTTTACTAACAGACTCATAAACGAAGATTCTCCTTATCTAAAGCAGCATGCGCACAATCCCGTAGATTGGTATCCTTGGAGTAAAGAGGCTTTTAAAAAAGCGAAAAAGGAAGATAAACCCATATTTTTATCGATTGGGTATAGTACTTGCCATTGGTGTCATGTGATGGAGAGAGAATCTTTTGAAAACGAAGAGATTGCTAAAGTTTTGAACGAGAATTTCGTCTCTATAAAAGTGGATAGAGAGGAGATGCCTCAAGTAGATAAGTATTATCAAGACGTATTTTATGTGATGAGAAAGAGAGGGGGAGGGTGGCCTTTGAGTGTGGTTATGACTCCAGATAAGGAAGTTTTTTATATAGATACCTATCTTCCTCCTTTCGATAGATACGGACGGCCGGGATTAAAGAGGATTCTTCTGTATCTATTAGATCTTTATAAAAACAAAAAAGATGATGTTTTGAAAAGTGCAAGAAGTGTGGATGAAGCTATGAAGAGGATTGAGAGCTCTAAAATCGGCTTTAGAGAAAGCGTAAATGAGGAGATTTTGAAACTCTATACCGATAGAATCGAGAGCTCTTTTGACAAGGTTTACAAAGGTATAGGTTCCGCTCCCAAATTTCCCCACGCTTCCAATTGGAATTTTTTACTTGACGTTTATAAAATAAATCGAGATAAAAGAGCCTTGAATATGGCTTTTGAAACGCTAAAGGCTATGGCAAAAGGCGGTATCTACGATCAGATAGAGGGAGGATTTTATCGTTATAGTGTAGATGAGAGATGGCTTATTCCCCATTTTGAAAAGATGCTCTATACCAACGCCGAGTTGATAGAGACTTATGCAAAAGCTTACGAGATTACTAAAGATGAGCTTTTTAAGGAGGTGGTGGAGGATAGTATAAAAAATATTTTTGAGAGGTTTAGGAAAGAAAATCTTTTCTTTAGTGCAAGCGATGCGGATAGTGACGGGGAAGAAGGGAAATATTTTCTGTTTTTATATGAAGATGCGTTAAGAGAGCTGATAGAGGGAGAGTTTGAGAAAAAAGAGGCAAAGAGAATTTTGAAATATTTCGGTATTACGATGATGGGTAATTTTGAAAATTATTTAAGCAATCCTCACATAACCGATATCGAAATCTCCAAAGAATCGATTATAAAGGCCAAAGAGATTTTGAGAAAAAATAGAGAGAAAAGAAACTACCCTTTTATCGATTACAAAATCCTAACTTCATGGAACGCTTTGATGATAAAGGCTTTGTTTGAAGCGGGGAGATTTGTAAATGAGAGCTATTTTGAGGAAGCTTTGAAAAGTTTGGATGCGTTGGTGGCAAATCTTTATAAAGAGGGTGTTTTGTATCATCAGTTTATTTTTGAAAAGCCCTTGAAGATAAAAGCCGTTTTGGAGGATTACGCTTTTTTGATAGATTCTTTGATTGAGGGCTATCAATACTCTTTGGATACGAAATATTTGGATTTGGCTTATCAGTTTGCAAAAGAGGCTAAAAGCAAGTTTTATGAAGACGGAGTTTGGTATTTGAGCGACGATGAGTTTAAAACCGTAGCTCCTTTGGAGGATAGCTCTTATAAAAGCGCCGCAGCTTTGATGATAGAGAATTGCTTGGTTTTGGGCGCTTTGAGAGGAGATTTGGAGCTTTATAACGACGCAAAAGAGAGTTTGAGCTTGAATGCGAAATTTTTAAACAGATATCCAAGCGCCTATCCGACGCTTCTTAGAGCTTTTGTAGCGGATAAAGAGAAAATAGTGGTAGTCAAATCCACTAAAGATAATCTATCGAAACTAAAGAATTTAAAATCTTTCATTTATAAATCGGTTTCGGATGATGATAAATATCTGCTTTGTCATATGGATAGCTGTTTTTTTTATTCAAGTAGCTTAGAGGAGATAGAGAATAAACTTGAAAATATTATATAAAGAGGATCAAAGGATCTTCTCTTGCCCTATTCTATAGAGAGCAAAATCGTATTTTACGGGATCTTCGGGATCGAACTCTTTTAGTTTTTCTGTTAGAAGCAGAGCGGCTTTGTAATCGTATGTCTTTCTGTTTAGAAGGCCGAGTTTTTGGGATACTTTGAAAGTGTGGGTATCGAGAGGGATTATAAGATCGCTTTTTGATACCTCTTTCCATAATCCGAAATCAATATGATCTTTTCTAACCATCCATCTTAGAAACATATTCCATCTTTTGTAGGGGGATTTCGGATTTTTGGAAGGGACTTGGCCGATTAGAAACGTATATCCTTGCGAAGAGTGGGGGTATGCTTCGTAGATAGCTTCTATCAGACTTTTTATACCCTCTATCACTTGGCGGTTTTTTAGATATCCTTGTAAAAATATTTCTTTTAGAGAGGTTTTTTCTTTTAATCTTTTCAAAGCGATAAAGAAAGCCGTAACGTCCTTTGAGTTTTGAAATCTATAATATTTATCCGATAGCTCTTTTTTGATCTCATCTTCGTCTCTATCCAAAAGGGAGAAATTTAGAGAGTTTAGAAATTTAACTATTTGGTGAGCGTTTCCGTAGGCAAAGAGAGAGCATACAAGGGATGAAAATTCCTCTTTGTATCTTTTGGCTATTAGGATCGGATCCGGTTTATCAAAGGAGACTTCCGTCTGAGAGTTTCGCTTTTTTACTTCGTTTTCCAAAAGCTGTTTGATATCTCTCATGCAAAAGACTCTTTTTTGTTCGTTTTGGCCTGTAGATAGTCGGATATGTTTATCAAAGAGTATATGACCGCAAATATCATCAGTCCCGGAAAGAAGCTGACCCACCAAGCTATATCTATCACCTCTTTTCCTTCGCTTATGATTGTTCCCCAGCTGATTTGAGGCGGCATGATACCTATTCCAAGGAAGCTAAGTCCGCTTTCGGCCAAAATCGCTCCTCCCACTCCGAAAGTAAAACTTATGAAAAATATTGGAGCCAAAAGGGGAGCATAGTATTTGAAGATGATTTTTAGCTTATTTACTTTCGCTATTTTCAAGATTTTGATAAAGGGTTTTGAAGTGATTTCAAAGGCTTCGCTTCTTATCATTCTTGCCGTAGTCATCCATCCGGTTATCGAAATAACGAATATCAAAACCCAAACCGAGGCGTTTATGTAGCTAATTAGGGCCAAAAGCAGGAAAAATGTGGGAAATGTTAAAAAGAGATCTACGATAATTACGAAAATTTTATCCACTTTTTTACCGAAAAAACCAGCCGTAACTCCTACCACCAACCCTATTAGAGAGGAGATGATCGCACTTTCGACACCGATTATCAAAGATATTTTGCCTCCTTCCATCACTCTTGCCAAAAGGTCTCTTCCAAGCCTATCCGTTCCCATGGGATGAGAGAGAGAGGGAGGCAGGAGTATCGCTTCTTTGTTCAAAAGATATGGAGACTGATGATAAAAGAAGTGTCCGACAAATGAAAATAGAAAGATAAAAATAATAAAAAATATACTCCAATAGGGAATTTTCATATAATCCTCTTAACCGAATTTTTTAAATTATACCATTTTTGAGTTAAAGAGGCCGTTACTGTTTTATTCCAAGCAGAACATCGAGCATCTTATCTATAGTAGTGATGACTTTAGCGTTCGCTTTATAGCCCGTTTGATATTTGATAAGATTTGTCAGCTCTTCGTCTATATTAACCCCGCTTATTGATTGAAACTCTTTATAGACGGTATTGTAAAGTGCTAATGAGGTATCTTCGCTTCTTTTTGCGTTTTCGGCGTTGCTTGCCATGTTGGAGGTAAAGTAGGAGTAAAAGCCGTAAAAGGTATCCGTCATTTTATCGTTGTGATTTATTTTGAAATCTATTTGATCGTATTGAAGCTGAACCATCTCGTTGGCAACTTCGTTGTTTCCTTCGACAGGCGCTTTGTAGGCTTCTATCTTTTCGGGGTTTTCGGCATATTCTCTTTTTAGAGATATGTTTTTGGCGCTGTCTCCCTCCAAAAGAGCTCCAAGCTGAGAGACCGCGGCGAAATTAGTGCCCTTATCCTCGATTGCTACTTTGTAGCCTTCGACTCCCTCTTTTGGGGTTATCGTAAAGACGTTGTCTATATAGTTGGCTTTGAATAGATCGTCAAAGTCGTTCGTAGAGTCGTTATCGCCGTTATCGTCTCTATCTTCGTTTAATTTCGCTACTATGGAGTTTGGATCGGTAGCGGAGTTCATTTTGGTATCTTTATCTATTGTGATCGTTCTTCTCGCTACCTCGTCTCCGTCTTCGTTGTAAACCACTACGTCGAACTCTCCCTCTTTTATCTCTCCTAAAAACGTGGCTTTATCTTCGTTTTGATAATATGTCATCTGTTTGCTATGAAGAGAGTCTTTCGCGCTTTTTGCGTAAATCGTATTGGTTTGATCTATAAAACTTTTTGCAAAGGAGTCCAAATCGTCCAAATATTTTTGCAAAGTTCCGTCGTTCGGTCTTTTGGTGTCGGGATTTATATCCCTTCCTCTAAGATCTAGCATAGCGCCTATTTTGCCGCCCGTAATTTTTCCCGTGATATCCGTTTTTTTTAGATCTTGTCTTACGTAACTTATTGAGTAAAATCCGTTTGGATTTTTTTCGTTGCTTATTTCGAGGGGATGAAATGTCGTTCCGTCTACTATCGTATATCCCGCTATATTCAGATTGTAATTTTTTCCGGTATCGGTGAGGGCCGTTTTTTGTTTGTTATCGCTTGTGAATTGTCCTTTGAAGACGGAAAAATCGAGAAGTTTTCTCATCGTTTTTTCAAGCTTGTCTCTTTCGTCTCTCAAATCGTTTGCGTTATTTCCCTCTTTTACCTCTACCGCAGAGATCTGTTTGTTGATGTCGGCTATTCTTTTTCCGAGGCGATTTACTTCGTCTATAGAGATTTTTATCTGATCGTTTACGGTATCTTGCAATCTCTCAAGTCTGTTTCTCGATTCGGATATGTTTTTGGTAAAGGTATTGATGCTTTGCACAAGAGCCGTTTTTTGCGCCGTGTCGTTGGGATGGGAGGCTAAATTGTTCCATGAGTCGAAATAGTTTTTTAGATCTTTAAATAGTCCGTTGTCTTGTACGTCGGGAAAATATTCCGCCGCCTCTTGCAATACGTTTTTGCTGAAAGTGTCATATTCGAGTTTTCCGGAGCTTTTTGTAAGTCTTTGATATATGAACTCATCGTGTATTCTTACTATCTGAGCTACTTTGGCTCCGGTTCCTATATCTCCGGGAGTGGTGTGAAAGGGTGTTTTTGCGGTTAGTTCTACTCTTTGGCGGGTGTAATCTTCGTTTTGGGCGTTGGCGATGTTGTGTCCTACGACGTCCATCGCCGTTTGATTTACGTTAAGGCCGGAGTTTGAGACGCTTAGAGTATCAAGTAGACCCATGGTTAGATGCTTGCGTTAAAAAGTACCTGTTTTTTAGGCCCTACTTTTTGATAGCCTTCCAACTCTCTTGGAAAGATCTCATCCAATAGGGAGTTGTAAAATTCGCTTACGGCTATGACCATCTGGGCGTATTCTTTGTTTATCTTTTTTAGTTTTGTTAGTTTGTTTTTCATCTCCTCAAGCATACTTTTAGTCTCTTGATCTAAAAGTTCGCTTAGATCTTTGCCCGGATTTTCTTGAACGATTCTTAATAGTTCTTTGTCGATTATGCTTTTTTTATTTTCGAAAGCTATGACAAGTTCATCTTTTAATGTTGAAGAGTTGAAAATCTTTTCGTGATTAGCTTTTTTGATCTCTTCTATATCCTCTTTTGTCAAATCTATAAGATTATCTATATCTTTAATGATAGCCTTTAAATAGTGTTTTAGCATAATCGCTCCTTTTTTCAAAGAGACGAAAAAGAAGCGGAAGCTTGATTAAAGCAGCTCCTCCGCTATCTTTCTGGCGGTAGCATCCAAATTTATTTTGTACTCGCCTTTTTCGATCATCTCTTTTATTTTTTGAATCTTTAATTCTCTCTCGTTTTGAGGCGTCTTTGACGTCTCTTTAGTTTCGCTACTCTTCCTATTAATATTTATATCGGCATTTTTATTTATATCTTTAGTGTTTAAAACCGGTTTTTGAGCAATATCCGTAATCATCGTTATAATCCTTTAGTAAAATTTCTCTTACAAGGATTATATCGTCAGTTGCTTAAGAAAACTTCATAACTTTTTACTAATTTAGTAAACTTTTTTGGACTTTTCGATGCCAAAATTAACAAAAATATGTACTTTCATTCAAATATGCTTATTTATTATTTTCTTTTAAAAAATTATATAACAATTCGCTAAATCCGAAATGTCCGCTCATTTGTGAACTTAAAGCGTCATTATACATGGATCTGTATATTTTATCTCCCGCATCTTTAGGAAAAAGCGGATCGTTTTTGGGTAGAGATATGTCCAAAATCTTTTTTATCAAAAACGCCTCGAATTGATCCGTGAGCTCTTTTAATTTTTTATCATCGAGATCTTTTTTTTCAAGGTTGTTTTTCAGTTTAGAATACTCCATGCTCATTAAAGAGGTGCTGTTGTCTATTTTCACGATCTCTCCTTAGATTATTTCAAGTTTGGCGTCTATCGCTCCGGCTCTTTTCATAGCTTCGAGGATGGAGATGATATCTTTCGGACTTGCTCCGAGTTTGTGCAAAACTCTTGCGAGATTTGCTACGGTAACTTCCTCTTTTTTTACTTTTATAAGATTGTTTGAAGGCGATATCGCAACTCCGTCATCCATATCCACACTGTTTTTGTCTATTTTCAGTTTCTCTTTAGGAGATATTTTTATCGTCAAATCTCCGTGAGTGATCACTACGGGATCTATGGTGATATCTATTCCCGCTACGATAGTTGCCGTTCTTTCGTCTATTACGATTTTTTGCTCTTTTTCGTAGTTGATATTTATGTTCTCTATTTTTGCTAAAAACTCCACCATAGACATATTTTTGGGTCTTTTTAGTTCCACCACTCTTGCGTTGGTTGCTATGGCGACGGTTTGGTGAAAGTATCTGTTTAGGGTGTTTTGTATCGCTACGGCGTTTGCGAAATCGCTTCTTTTAAGAGAGAGTTTGGCGTAGTTTTTTTTGTAGATGCTTTCGGCTATTTCTCTCTCTATCAAAGCTCCGTCGAATATCGTAGCTACCGTAGGATGGTTCGCTCCGCCTCTATCGTTTTTGCCTCCGATGGTTATCGGGCCTTGAGCGAGAGCGTAAATTTGTCCGTCCACTCCTTTTAGAGGGGTAAGAAGCAGCGTGCCTCCTTGAAGGGATTTTGCGTCTCCTATGGATGAGACTACCACGTCTATTTTATCTCCCTGTTTTGCAAAAGGCGGCAGTTTAGCCGTCACTATGACCGCCGCTACGTTTTTTGATTTGATATTTTGGGGATCTATTTTGACGTTTACGGTCGATAAGAGATTCGATAGAGCTCTTAGAGTGAATTTTGAGGAGCTTCCGTCTCCCGTTCCTCTAAGTCCCACTACCAAACCGTAGCCTATTAGCTGATTGTCTCTTACTCCCACTATGTTGGCTATATCTTTTATTTTTTCCGCCGATAACTGTAAGGAGAATATAACGGATATGGTGATGGTAATAAATAGTTTCAATTTCACCGCCTTTTTGAAAGTGAGGTTTTAATATGTAATTTAAGCAAAAATCGTTCCATAGTTAAAATATAATTAAATATTATAATGTTTTATAACTTTTGGTTATGAAAAAATTCTCTTTTTTTCTTTTTAAAAGGGTGATTTTAAGTTGCCGTTAAGTCTAATTTTAATAGGATTAAATATTAGATTTTTTTATAAAAGGAGTCGTCATGAGAAAGTATATAATTCCCGTCTTATTGGGAGTTTCGTTTATCTCCGCAAATGCGGAAGATGTAGATTTAAAAGCCGAAATCGAAGAGCTTAAAAAACAGATTGCGGAGCTTAAAAAGGCTCAAAAGAAAATCAACATAAAATCTCTAAAAAAGCAAATTAGAGAGATCAAAGCTCACGATGCCGGCGACAATATAAAATGGAACGTAGACTTTAGAACGGCCTATGACGTGATAGGATATAAAAGAGCCAACGGAGATAGTGATTGGAATCAGATCTTTACAAACAGACTTTGGCTCGGAATGGCTTTTGCTCCAAGCGACAATCTGGTTTTTAAAGGTTTGATCAGTTACTATAAGATGTACGGAGCAAGTGCCAACAACGCTCAAAGAACGGGAATGCAATCTTTTGGAAAATTCGATACTTTCGATTGGTTTATAAACGAAGTGCCGAGAGACAACGAGCTTAGAATAAAAGAGGCTTATTGGCTATATTTGGGTGATGATTTCTTAAATACCGGTATTCCCTGGACCGCAAGTATCGGTAGAAGACCGGCAACCGACGGACTTTTGGTAAACTACAGAGAGGATCAGAAGGCAAAATCTCCTATAGGGCATATTATAAATACAGAGTTTGACGGAGCGAGTTTTAAATTAAAACTTGAAAACGTAACCGACGTTCCCGGAATGTATTTCAAACTATGTATGGGAAGAGGACTTACTAACGCGACGGCCAGATATAGTGATTTTATGGATACTCAAAACAATTACGTAAAAGAGCCTGACGTAAAGAGTATAGATTTGGCCGGATTTATTTTCGTTCCTTATAACGACGGACAATACTCCGTTACCACCACCGCTTTTAGAGCTTTCAATCTTATCGGTTTCGAGTATGCGTTTGCTCCCGGTATGGGAGGATTCGTAACCAACGATTTTGCAAACAGAATCGATATTACGAATCCTGTAGGACCGAGTCAGCCGGGAGATGCTTATATGTTCGCTCCGAAATTGAGTACCGTAGGAGATATGGACGGTGCCGCAATCAGCTTCATAGCAAACGGAATAGGTGACGGAATAAGCGATTTCTTGGATGATACGGTATTTTTTGCAAGTTTGGCTTATACAAAAACACATCCCGACGGCAGCAACAAAGGATACTATCTCGATCCAAACGGCAATCCTATGGATCTAAACGGAGACGGAACTCCGGATCAAGTGGATATTCCTTCTCATATGCTCGGAAGTACCGATTCTAAAACCGGAAGCTCCATCTATGTAGGGCTTAATTGGCCTTGCCAGTTGATGGAAGATGCGAGAGTGGGAATAGAGTATAATCACGGAAGTAAATATTGGAGAAGCTTTACTTACGCCGAGGATACTTTGGCCGGAAGTAAGCTTGCCACGAGAGGTGATGCTTACGAGTTTTGGCTAACTAAAGGATTGATAAGCAAAAAACTTACGGCTCAAATCAGATATACCTATATCAAAAACGACTATACGGGAAGTCAAGGATTTTTCGCTACTGCCTCCGGAACTCCTTTGACGATGGATGAAGCGAGAGCCATGGGA
>JAADDG010000105.1 GCA_013154075.1 Campylobacterota bacterium
CTGTCCGTCGATATCTATATCTCTTACAGTAGGTATCATCTCTTTTTACCCCTTCTTTGAAAAATTATTTTCCGTAAGTTCCGACATGAACTGCCATATCTACAAGGCGGCAAGAGTATCCCCACTCATTGTCGTACCATGCCATAACTTTAAGCATATTGCCCTCTATCACCTGAGTCAAATCCGCCGCTACGATCGAGCTATAAGAGCTTCCTACGAAATCTTGAGAGACTCTTTTGTCGTGATCTACCAAAACGAGCCCTTTATATTCGTTTTGAGCTTTTTTCTCGAAAAGAGCGTTTACTTCCTCGATAGTGGTATCTTTTTTCAAAATAACGTTTAGATCTACGATAGAAACGTCAGCCGTAGGGACCCTTACGCTTTGGCCGTGAAGTTTGCCTTTTAGATTCGGCATAACAAGCCCTATCGCTTTAGCCGCTCCCGTAGTGGTAGGAATCATATTGATAGCCGCGGCTCTCGCTCTTCTTGGGTCCTTTTTATGTTTAACGTCAAGGATCTTTTGATCATTGGTATAGGAGTGAATCGTCGTCATCAAACCTTTTTCTATTCCGTACTCGTCATCTATGATTTTAGTGATCGGAGCCAAACAGTTTGTAGTACAGCTCGCATTGGAGATTATAGGCTCTCCTTTGTATTGATCGGCGTTTACTCCTATAACAAATGTCGGAGTGTCGTCTTTTGCGGGAGCCGAGAAAACGACTTTTTTAACTCCGTTTTCAATATAGACTTTAGATTTTTCTTGAGTTAGAAAAACGCCCGTACACTCCAAAACTACTTCGGCACCGTAATCGGCGAAATTCAGATTCTTGGGATCTCTATCGGATAGAAATTTCACTTTATCTTTACCGATTTGCATATAATCGTTTTCCAAAATCTCAAGTTCGCCGTCGAATATTCCATGAACGGAGTCATATTTCAAAAGATATTTGGTCATCTCTCTGGGAGCCGTATCGTTTACGGCCACAAGTTCTATATCATCTCTTTTGGCTATTATCTTAGCCGCAGATCTTCCAATCCTTCCAAAACCGTTAATCGCTACTTTTATGGCCATAGTTAATCCTTTTGGTATAATATTTTTTGATAACTTGTCTTATAAATTAAATATCGACAAATTATAAAAATAATTTCATTTGATCATTTTATCTAAAGAAAGGTTTAATAATTATAAAATGAAAATAGCGCTGTTTGGAGGCTCTTTCGACCCCCCGCACAAGGGACATATTAAAATAATTAAAACAATATTCAAAAAGCTTGACATCGATAAAGTTTTTGTATGTCCTACTTTTCTAAATCCGTTCAAAAAAGAGTTTCACGCACCTCCCCATATACGATTACACTGGCTTAAAAAAGCTCTCAAAAAATATCCCGGTGTATCGATTTGTAACTATGAAATTAAACAAAAACGTCCCGTACCCACAATAGAAACCGTCTTACATCTATATAAATACTATCAAGCTAAAAAAATATATTTAATTATCGGCGCAGACAACTTAGATAGTTTGGATAAATGGAAAAGAGCCAGAAAGCTTAAAAAATTGGTCAAAATAGTAGTGGTTACCAGAAGTAATAAAAAAATACCCAAAAACTTGCAAAAACTTGAAGTTAATGTTAATATCAGCTCCACAAAACTAAGAGAAAAAATCATAGAAAAATACATTCCCAAGGAGATTTTAAAAGATGTCAAAAACTTCTATTCGAAAGGAAGGCAGATAGATGCAAAATAGAATCGATAGAATAGTTTCGCTTCTTGACGAAAAAAAGGCCGAAAACATTCAAGCTTTCGATATGAAAGATAGCGAATATTTCGTAGATGAGGTGATCATAGCCTCTACGTTGGGAGACAAACACGGAATATCGCTGCTTGAATACCTAAAAAAACTTCTAAAAGAGATGGATGAAAAGATACTCTATATCCAAGAGGGAGAAAATTGGGTGGTTATAGATTTGGGAGATCTTTTGATACATTTAATGAGTCCGGAATATAGATCAAAATATAATATAGAGGAATTTTTACAGGAATTGAGGGAAAAGATAGAAGGCTAAATAGAGATATTTCGTGGTATAATTAAATTAGAACAAGTTAAAAAAAGGTAAACGTCATGAAAAAGATAATTTCCATCGCTTCGATAATTTTGGCTTTTTCTCTATCCGCGGAGACCAAATATCAGATAACTCCGTATGCGGGCTACAACTTCACCGACAGTGACGCGGAGCTTAAAGACTATCCTTTGGTAGGTGTAAGTTTCGATACGTTTCTAAACGAGAGGTACGGCCTTAGACTCGGCTTTGAAAACGGGCTGAAAGCCAAGTACAAAGGTTACCCCTCAAGCACCGGAATGGAAAATACCGATATTTACAGATACTACGTAAACGCCATAGTAAACGCAAACGACACTTTCCAAACCTATTTCGCTTTCGATCCCTATCTCTTTGGAGGAATAGGATACGAAGATGTGGATAAAAACTGTCTTGGAGAAAAATCTCAAGGCTTTACAAACGTAGGAGTGGGAATCAGATTTCCGATAAACGAAGAGCTAAGTATCGTCTCGGAAGCCAAAGCTATCCAAAAATGGAAAAACAAAGATGTCGACGTAGTGGGAAATATAGGAGTGGGTTATAGATTCGGAGAGTGCGCTCCCACACCGGCGGCGGCTCCTCTGCCTCCTCCGAAAGTGGAACCGAAACCCGAACCAAAAACCGAAAAAATCGTCATCTACAACCAATTTCCTGCAGTCACTCCCGTAGTTCAACCTACCGTAAAACCGGCTGTTACAAACGAATGCGTCTATGCAAACACCATCCCGAAATCAAAAGATATATGCGACAACAGAAACTATATTCAAGTAGCCGCAAAACTTAAATGTCTTCCGAACGAAGAGTACGACAACAAAAAATTTCTAAACAAAATCAAAAGATACGGATATCATTACATCATCTACAACACTACAAACAGAGCGGGCAAAAAGGTATCCAAAGTCTTGATAGGACCTTATAGATGTCTAAGCGACGCAAAAAGGCATTTATGCGATATCAAAAGAAAAATAGCGAAAGACGCTTTCGTATATAGAAAATAAGAGATAAAAGGAGTGGAAGATGAAAAAAGTTTTAGCTACGCTTTTGCTATCCGCAATATACCTGTTTGCCGAATATAGCAGTATAGCTTTATACGTAAACAACGAAGATATAGAAGTCAAAGGGGATCTGCTTTTATATACGAAATCGGATCAGATCAAACTCGAATCGGGCTACTACGTAACGGCAAATATGCTAAATATGGATGAAGGATTTACGGAAGGAGACGACGCTACGATATTCGGAGCCGGAGTCTATATAAAAAATAGCGTCATAGGTACCCAAGGTTTGGAGATGGCTTTCGGACTAAACGGAGAGTTCGGAGACATAGGGAAAGATAAATTGTTTGCTTTGCCTATTATGATGAGTCTTTCCTATAAACTTCCTATAGATTATTACACTTATACCACTCCGACTACATTTAACGCAAAGCTCTTATACGCTCCTTCGCCTTTGGCATTTAGTGACAGCGATAAATATTTGGAGTACAGATTTTTCGTAGAGATAGAGATGATAGAGCATATAGATGTAACGTTCGGTTACAGATATATAGATGTGGATATGAACAATGAGGATACCAAAAGCAGAAGCGCAGTTTACGGAGGTTTGAAATTCTTTTTCTAAAAAATTTACCGCAAAAAGGTAAATATTTTATATATTCTTTTCCCCTCAAATAAAAAAAAATCTTACTGTGCCGATCTTTTAATAAACGGTTCGAAAGAATCGAACTTATAGAAAGGATCGGCCATGACACATAAAACCGCTTCAAAAAGCGTAGCTTTACCTCTCATATTCATCTCATCGGCAATGGTTTTCATAGGAGCTATGATTTTCACCCACCACTCTTTGCCCGTACAATATACCCAAAATAATATAAAAAATATCTCCTACCAATCCCAAAACGGCTCATGGGGAGCAAAATTTGTCAAAAAAGAGGGAATTCTTGTAATAAAAGAGATGAAACAAAACTCTTTTGCAAAAAGTATCGGATTAAAAAACGGAGATAAGATTCTAAGAATAAACGAAGTAAACAATCCCTCTTATAAAGAGATGGAGAAAGCTTTAGAAAACAGAAACAAAATCATAAACTTGGTGGTACAAAGAGGAGAAAATCTATACAACATAAAAGCCCTTCCGTATTGAGGGGCTTTTGTCAAAATATCGAATCTTCAATTTCGCTTTTATATTTGAGATACTCTATCTCTCTTTTTAGATATTTATTCTCTTCTTCCTCGGTAGAGTATTCTCTATAAAGTTTATTAATATCTCTGCTTATATAGTAGATTTCGTTAGAGATATAAATTTTAGGCAAAAACAAAACAAGCCCCAACAAAATAAGAAGATAGGTAACCAAAAGAGTGGAGAAGGATAGATTCCTCTCCGCAAATTCAACCTCTTCAAGCTCTTTTAACAGCTTCTCTTTATCGCTCATCACTATTCCAAAAAATTATAAATTTTTCGGAATAATGATAACATATTTTTACTCTTTTTTCATCACTTCTTTGGCGCCTTTTATAGCTCCGTTTACTATCTCTTTAGTAATTTCAAGCAGATATTTACCTACTTTCTTGGCCTCTTTCGAAATCTCCTTAGCCTCTTGAACAGCTTTTGCCGTAAGCTCGTTTTCAAAAACGCTATCCTCTTTTATCTCTTTGATCTTTTCGGCTATAGCTTCGGTAGTTTCGGCACTTTTTCTTTTCAGTTTCTCTATCGTATTGTCAAGCTTTAAAATAATCTCATTGATTATCGATTTAGAGATACCTTTGGATTTTAACGCACTCTCTCTAAGAACATTTATAAAATCCTCTTCTATATTCTCTATCTCGTTTTTTGTCTTCTCAAGCTCGTCCGCTATCTCTTTTTGAACTTCGTTCGGAATCAATTTAAGCTCATTTTTAAATTTCCCGATGGCTCTTGAAATTCCTCTTTTGCTCCCATAAATAGTTCCGTTTAAAATCTCTTTCGCAAAAGCCTGATCCTCATCGGCTATCTCAATAGCGGCGTCCAAAACGGTTCTAACGATATAAGCTATTCTAACTTTAGTTAGTTTACCCTCGTTGATAGCTTCGTAAACTATACTTTTTACTATCTCCTCTATATTGCCTTCTATATCGCCGCCCTTTTCGATAGCGCCCAAAAGAGCCTCCATGGTAGTTTCTTTCAAAATACCCAAAAGATCGAGACTTTGAAGTTTTACATTATTTAGAGAATACTCCACCAATACTTTGGTGTCATCATCTTCTCTCTCAAAATCGCTCTCTATATCGTTTAGAAACAGGAGTATCTCTTTTTTGATATCCTCTTTTTTATCTTCGATTTTTTGCTCTATAAGCTCTTTTTGATTCAAAAGATCGTATAGCTCTTTTTTATCTTCATAAGCTTTCGCTTCTATAAAAGCGGAAATTAAAGAGGAAGTTACGTTTATATTGTCAAGATTCTCTTTTTTTAGATCTTTTATAAAAACTTTTAAAATCTCCGGATACTCTTTGGGATCCTCAACATCTTGTTTTAAAAGTCTGCAAACCTCCTCTTTCAAAACCGAAGGAAAATTGGCTTTGGTCTTACTCTCTTTCAAAAGATTTAGAAATTTCTTTTCAATATTTTCTATTTTCATACCGTTCCTTACAATACCATTTTTACGGGTTTCATTTTTTTCAGTTCCTCGAAAATCGTCATTCTGTCATCATCGTTATGTACCAAAACCTCAAGATTGAAACTTTTATATTTGCCTTTGCTGCTGTCTTTACTTTTTGAGAGCTTAGAAACTCTATCTTTCGTAAGCTCTTCAACTTCCTTTTTCATAGCCTCTTCATCTTCGGTTATAATCTTATAATTCCAATTACAAGGATATTTTATATCAGGATGATTAGGCACGTCGTTTAAAACTACCACTTTTACCTCCTGTTTTCTCTTCTAAAATAATATCTAAAATTTCCATAGATTTATCAATAGCTTTAACCATATCGTAAATCGTCAACAAACCTACGGAAACTCCCGTCAAAGCCTCCATCTCGACTCCCGTTTTTCCTTTAAGCTTGACTCTAACTTTAAGCTTAAAGCCGGGCAGCTTAGGAAGCTCCTCTACATCGCACTTTATAGAAGTGATCATCAAAGGATGGCACATAGGAATAAGATCGCTTGTTTTCTTAGCTCCCATTATCGCGGCTATTATGGCGGTTTGAAGGACATTTCCCTTCTTTACCTTATGCTCTATCACAGCGTCATAAGCCTCTTGGCTCATCTTTATCTTTCCGCTGGCTATCGCCACTCTCTCCGTATCATCCTTATTTGAAACATCGACCATTTTGGGCATATCGTTTTCATCAAGATGGGTCAAATTCATTATCCAGCCTTATTATAGTATTGAAAGGATTTCTAACCTCTCCTCCGAAATAAATAGAGGAGTTTTTGAAACTTATCTCAAGCTCCTCACCGCTTTTTGGATAGACTCTCACACTATCTTTCACCTTTTTATCTCTATAAGCCCCGTAAAAAGAGGCGGCCATTCCCGTACCGCAGGCCAGAGTCTCATCCTCCACCCCTCTTTCATACGTTCTTACATAGAGTCTATCTCCATCCGCTTTGGCAAAATTTACGTTTGCGTTATATTTATATCTCATCTTTGCGCAAAGCTCTTTGTCAAAAAGCTCCAAATCATCCACATACGCCACCAGATGAGGCACTCCGGTATCGTAAAAATGCCATAAAAATCCCTCCTCTTCAAAGGGCTCTTTCAAAATTTCGGGAGAAGTTAGTTTTATCTTGACAAAATCTCCCCTAACTTCCGCCTCTATCACTCCGGCAAGCGTCAAAAAGGAGTGAGAAGAAGGGGCCAAAGAGTTCGAGACGGCATAATGAGCCGCGGCTCTTGAACCGTTTCCGCACATCTCGGCTACGCTTCCGTCACTATTATAAAACTCCCATTCATAATCATATTCACTATGAGGCACCAACACGATCATACCGTCAGCACCTATGCCTCTTTTCCGATCGCAAAGCTTTTTGGCCAAACGGGATCTATCTCTTTTGATAAAAGAGTGAAAAATAATAAAATCGTTTCCGCTTGCGTCATATTTTGAGATCTGCATATCTACCTCTTATAAAATCCAAAAATCTATCAACCTCTTTTTGAAGATGTTTGATATCTTTGCTGTTATCTATCACGAAATCGGCCTCTTGGCGCTTCTTTTCTATATCTATTTGAGACTCGACTCTGCTTTTTGCGTGAGAGAGATCATACCCTTCTCTTTTTACAAGTCTCTCTATCTGAAGTTCTTTTGGAGCATAAACCACAACCACCGGTTTTATATCGTATCTTTTGCCGGTTTCGAAAAAAAGAGGAATATCTACAATATAAGGGACATTAAATTTCTCAAGCTTTAAAGCCTCTTTTTTGATTTTATCCTCTATCAAAGGATGAAGAAGGGCTTCAAGAGAGCTCTTTTTATCTTTATCGGAAAATACCAGCTCTCCAAGCTTTCTTCTATCCACCCTCCCATCCTTCACATACTCATCCCCAAACATCTCGCTTATTTTAGAGGCGTTTTCATCCAGCACCTCATGAGCTATTTTATCGGCATCTATGATAGAAAAACCGTGCAGTTTCAAAAAATTGCAAACACTACTCTTGCCCGTAGCTATACCGCCGGTTAGTAAAATAGCGTTTTTAAACTCCATCTACTTTTTCAAAACCTCTTTTAAACTCTTCTCCACAAAATTAGGAAGAGCGAAAGCCGCTTTGTGCACATCGCTATTATAATATTTAAGCCCGTCGAGCAAATCGGCCCTTTGCAAGATTATATCGGCTGTGGGATGATACTTTTTGGAGGCTATTGCAGAAGTGAAAATACATCCCGGATACAGATACATCTCATATCTAAACGGCAAAGCTATCAGAAAATGTTTACCCAAATTTCTCAAAACCTTCTTGTTTTGCTCCATCTCAAGCCACCAGCTTCCCGCCTGAGCCGAACAAAGCCCGTCATCTTTCAAAATTCTATGAATTTCTCTAAAAAAGCTCTCATCAAAAATCTCTCCCTCTCTGGTTCTAACGGGAGCCATCGCATCCACTATAACTACGTCGTAAGTTTTGCTCTCGGCCTTCTTTACAAAATCAACCATAGTATCTATAATGACATTTACGTTTTCATTATTGAAAGCGTCCATATACTCTATAAAAAACTCCTTAGCCACCTCGATCACTTCCGGATCGGGTTCCACCATATCTATCTCTATTCCGTCATATCTTGAGAGCTCATGCACGCATCCGCCGTTTCCCCCTCCCAAAACAAGCACCTTTTTGGGATCTTTGTGAGTGCACATAGCCACATGCACTATCATCTCGTGATGGATAAAATCATCTTTTTGAGTCAAAACAAGCTTCTCGTCCACCGCCAAGATATTGCCAAACTGCTCGCTTCTATAAACTTCTATCTTCTGAACGTTGCTCTCTTCGCTAAAAATTCTATCGGTTACTCTATGGCTCTGCAGCCAAAAATCCTTATACTCCTTCGTAAACCACATCTTCAAAGCTCCTCGCTGTTTTTAGCACGATTTTAACATATATTTGTTAAAATCCCTTAAAAAGTAGAAGGAAAAGATTTAGGTGTGTGTAAAACCGGACCAATTTTCTCCTAATTTTTCGAACCGTCACCAAAATCCCTAATAAAATCACGACAAAAGGAGTTTTTACATGTGTGCAGAGAGAATGCAAAGGATTTTGACAGCCATCGTTTTGGGACTTATTTTGCTTTTATGGGCGCAAGGCTATATAAAAGCTTTCGTAATTCTTCAAACTTTCGTCATAGTTATGATGTTGATTTGGGCTTTTACGGATTTCTGTCCTTCGCTTTGGTTCTTTAGAAAAATCTTCCCTCCTTGCAAATGGGGAAAAAATGAGTGAGAAGATAAGCTATAAAGAGGCCGGTGTCGATATAGACGCCGGCAATCTCTTCGTTGAGAAGATAAAACCTTTCGTTAAAGAGACTCTCGATGAAAACGTAATAGGAGGAATCGGCTCTTTCGCCGGCGCCTACGCTTTGCCAAAGGGCTATAAAGAGCCTGTTTTGCTTGCGGCAACGGACGGAGTGGGCACCAAACTGAAACTTGCGATAGAAGCCAAAAAATTTGATACCGTAGGAATAGATCTCGTGGCTATGTGCGTAAACGATCTGATCTGCAACTTCGCCACTCCAATGTTTTTCTTAGACTACTACGCTACGGCCAAATTGGAGGTAAACGAAGCAAGCGACGTAGTGAAAGGAATAGCTAAGGGCTGCAAAGAGGCCGAATGTGCGCTAATCGGAGGAGAGACCGCCGAGATGCCGGGAATGTATAAAGAGGGGGATTTCGATCTTGCGGGTTTTGCGGTAGGAATCGCCGAAAGAGCCGAAATAGGAGGCAAAGAGGTAAAAGAGGGCGATATCCTGATAGCTTTAAAAAGTAGCGGAATCCACTCAAACGGCTATTCTTTGGTAAGAAAACTACTGTTTGAAAAATTAAAGCTTGGATTTGATTATGAGATAGATGGAGAAAAACTTATAGACATCCTTCTAACTCCGACAAAAATCTATGTAAAGACATTCAAACAGTTAAAAGACAAAATAAACGCCTTAGCCCATATCACGGGAGGCGGAATAGTGGAAAATCTCCCCAGAGCGCTTCCTGAAAATCTAAGAGCCAAAGTGGATAGCTCCAAAATCAAAACTCTCCCCATTTTCGATTTCATCTCCAAATATGTAGAGAGAGAGGAGATGTTTAGAACATTTAATATGGGTGTGGGAATGATTCTGATCGTATCGGAAGAAAACGCCTCCGAAGTTTTGGATAAAAGCGGCGGATATGTAATAGGAGAAGTGGAGAAAGGAGATAGAGGAGTAAGGCTTATTTAATGTTTTTAATTTCTAAACTCTTTACTTCTTTCTTCCTCCCGCCGGGGATCTTTATCCTGGCTCTATTTATAGCCTCATTTTACGCAAAGAGATTTAGAAAGACTCTTTTTGCAATTTCTTTTATATTTTTGCTAATTTCCATAAAATATGTAGCAAATATCCTCCTCTCCCCTCTTGAATCGCCATACAACAAACCATTTCAGCCCCAAAAAGGAGTTCAAGCCGTGGTGGTACTTGCCGGGGGAAGCGTATACAAAGCGGCAAATTTGCCTCTTGCCGGCTCATCGTTCAAACGCTTCGTTTACGGCCTCATGATAGCAAAAAGAGAAAATCTCCCGCTAATTTATACCGGCATAAACGCATTCAAAAGAGGAGAAGAGGATTTCGCTATAAAACAGACCGTACAAGAGCTAAACGAATATCTTCATCTAAATATCCCCGTAAGTTCCACACTCAAAAACGAATTTTGCGTAATTTTCGAAAAAAGAAGCGTAGATACCTATAGAAACGCCCTTTTTACAAAAAAACTTTTTGAAGAAAACGGAATAAAAAACCCGAAAATCTATCTCGTAACATCGGCTTACCATATGAAAAGATCGGAAATTATCTTTAAAAACACAGGATTTGAAGTAACTCCCGAAGCTACCGATTTTCTAATAAGTAAAGTAAGCCATTATACGGCCTTTTTGCCGAATATGGGAGGCTTTCAGCTCTCTTTCGTAGCGATTCACGAATATTTCGGAATATTAAAAGCAATACTTCTTAGAGGAATGGAACTTTGAAAAGATTTAAAGCGGAATGGGAAAAGCAAGAGCATATCCAAATAGTTTTTCCTCACAAAAACAGCGACTGGATATGCTGTCTCGAAGAGATTCGAGAAAGCTATAGAGAGATTATCGAAACGATAGCCAAATATGAACCGTGTCTGATCATCTGTGAAAACGAGAAGGAAGCAAGGAGATATTTCAAATCCTTTAAAAACCTATATTTCGTAGAGATTGAAACCAACGATACTTGGATAAGAGACTTCGGAGGCATAGAGGTAGAAAACGGCTCTTTGATAGAAACTTTGGATTTCGGATTTAACGCGTGGGGATTGAAATTCGCCGCAAATTACGACAATCTGGTCACAAGAAAACTATTCAAAAAAGGCATTTTCACCACACCGCTAAAAACCCTAA
>JAADDG010000106.1 GCA_013154075.1 Campylobacterota bacterium
ATGATGGAAGAGTCTATCAAAGGCATATGCAAATCGATGGGAGCGAAATACAATTTTGATTATCAATACGGACAGCCAGAGCTTATAAACGACGATGATGCCGTGGATATCCTTTTGGAGGCGGCAAAAGAGGTTGTGGGGGAGAGAAATTGTATAGATTTAAAGGATCCCGTTATGGGAGGGGAGGATTTTTCGGAGTATTTGCAGATTGTAAAAGGGGCTTTTTTTAGGCTTGGAACCTGCAGTGAGGAGAAAGAGACCTGTGTACCTCAGCACAATAGCAGATTCGATGTGGACGATGACGCTCTTAGAGTCGGTATGAAAGTGATGGCAAATACCGCTTTACGTGCAATAGAAAGGCTTGAAAATGGAAAATAGCGTAGTTATAAGAATTCCCTCCAATGAAAAATATTTCTCTTTGATAGAGTATTCCATAAAAAAGATAGCTATGGATTTGGGTTTTGAAGAGGAGAGAATTATAGAGCTTAAGGAGGCGGTTTACGAGCTTTTGGACAATGTTTTAAAACATGCATATAAATTTCAAAAAGGTATTATCGAAGTTGATATAACGGAGTTTGCAAGCGGAATCAGAGTGGATGTGAGAGATTGGGGAGAGCCGATGGCGAGTATAAAGACAAGGGCGGTTCCCATAAATCTGAAAGAGGATAGAGGTTTTAACAGAATTTATAAACTTGTGGATCAATTCGAGTTTTTCAATCTTGGGAAAGAGGGTAAGAAGTTCTCCGTTATAAAGTTTCTATCCAAAGAGGGAGAGAAGATAGAGAGCTTGAAAGAGAGTGAGAGCAAAATAGAGTTTCCCGAACAAGTGGAAATTAAAATCAGAAGATTCAAAAAGGGAGACGAGGAGGCGATAGCCAAACTGATCTATAGAAATTACGGATATACATATCTTAAGGATCTTTTCTATTTCCCCGCAAAAATTTTGGAATATGAGAATAAAAAGATCTATTCGGTGGTAGCGGAGGCTCAAGGTGAGATTATAGGGCATTTCGCTTTGATTAAATCGTATGATTCCAATATAGCGGAAGTGGGAGTGGTGGTAGTGGATCCCAGATTCAAAGGGCGGGGGATTATGGGGATGATGTTCAAAGAGCTCATAAAATGGGCTAAAGAGCTTGAATTTACCGCAATTTTCGGGGAAGCTATAATGTTTCATCCCTTTAGTCAAAAGAGCAACCTCTCTCACGGCTTTTGCGAGAGCGCTTTGGTGCTTGGAAGAGTGAACGAAGATACCGCTATCGTCGGCAACGAACTCTCCGGTTCCCTTGAGAGAGGATCCGTATTGATAGGTTATAGAATCTTTAAAAAGATTCATAAAAAGATATATATACCCGAAATCTACGCCCCTAAAATAGAGAGTATCTACTCAAAATGCGACAATATCTCCTATGAGAGATTAAAACCTAAAGATAGGGATGAGCATACCAAATTCTCCTACATCAACGATCCCCTTTCAAATACGGCCGTTTTGATTTTGGATAGGGCGGGGAGGAAGTTTGAGGATAAGTTCGATTATCTGATCGAGTATGCCAGAAGCAAACATAGCGATATGATTTATGCGGATATCAATATGGAGACGATAGGATGTATAGACGAGGTTGTGGAGTTTTTGAATAAGGAGCGCTTTTTCTTTAGCGGGGTTATGTTTTTGAAGCATAAAAATATGGATTATCTAAGGCTTCAATACAAACATAGCGATAGAATAGGCAAGAAGAATATCACTTGTTATAGCGATTTTTGCAAACATCTTTTAGAATATATCAAAAGGGACGAGAAGAGAGTGAATTCTATTTAACCTTCTTCTCTTTCAAAGAGAGTATCCAATCGGCTATGGCGTTTGCCTCTTTGTTATTTAGATCGAAAGGGGGCATTACGCCTCTAAAGCCTTGCCACTTTTTTCTGCTGCCGTTTTTGATGCTTTTGATTATCTGAGTTTTGTCGTTTTGATATTTTTGAGCTATTTTTACAAACGAGGGAGCTATTTTATCTTTTTGGATATCGTGGCAAGATAGGCAGTTTTTGCTCTTTAGTACTCTTTTGTATAGAGGCATCTTTTTCCATTCGGCTCTCTCATTCATCATTTTTAGAAATTTTGAGGGATCGTAATGCTCATACATGTAGCTTGCTATCGCTCTTAGTTCCTCTTTTGTGACTTTGCCTTTTTGAGATGGCATCATTCCGTAGCTCTCAAGACTCTTTTTGTCGCATAGAGACTTCTCTTTGGATGGGTTTATTACGTAATCTTGAATAAAGGAGATAAATTTTTCTCTATTTTCACTCGGTGAAGGGGCTTTTAGAAAATCTCTTAGATGAAAGGCTACCGCCATCATCGGAGGAGCCGGTTCGTTTGGGGATGTTTTGGGTGGCATATCGAGATTGTGGCAAGAGGAGCATTTTTTTGTTAGAAGTTTCTCTCCGTCATAAGAGATGGTTTTATTTTCGAAACATCCGCTAAATAGAAAAATTACGCCAAAAATAGATAGATATTTTTTCAAGATAGCTCCTTTTCGATTATGGAAAGGAGTCTCTTTTTGATCTCCTCTTTCGTTTTTACAAACTCTTCATACTCTTTGCCGTCCGGATCTTCAAATCCTACGTGGATCGTTTTTTGACCTTTTAGGTAGGTGACGCACTTTTCTTTGGCGTTGTCGCATACGGTTACTACCAGATCGAAAGGAGCGAATTTCTCGGCCTCTTCTATCGTTTTGGAGCGGTATTTATCATCCCAGATTCCCTCTTCTTGGAGCACTTTTTTGGCGTTTTGATTGACTTTGCCGCTTGGGGCGCTTCCGGCACTGTATGCTTGAATATCTTTTAAATAGGCGTTTACCAAAGCTTCGGCCATTATCGATCGGCAGCTGTTGCCCGTACATAGAATCAAAACCTTTTTCATTCTTCTCTCCTTTTGTCTCCCATATAAGCGAACATTGGAATATAAATCAGTGTTAGGAAAGTTCCTACAAGAAGCCCTCCCACGGCTACGTCGGCTATGGGTGAGAGTCTCTCGAGTCCTACAGCCTGCTCCAAAGCTATCGGAATCATTCCCGCTATCGTTCCGAAAGCCGTCATCATAACAGGTCTAAATCTCACTCTGACACTCTCTATAGCGCTTTGAAATGGGCTTTTTCCTTCTTTTTTATACTCTTTATAGAAATCTATCAACAATACGGCGTTTTTTATTATGATTCCAAAAAGCAGCAAAATTCCAACCATACTCGGCATGCAACTGGGTTTATCGAAAATAAGCATTCCCCAAGCCGCTCCTATCATAGAAAGCGGTAAAACCAAAATCATAATGAAAGCGAGTCTTACCGATTCGTAAATGGAAATTAGAGTCATAAGAAGAATGACGACTCCTATGGCTATCGCTTTTATCATTTTTTTAAAGCTGTCGTTTAGTTGTACTATATCTCCCTCTTGTGAGACTATAAAGCCGGTAGTATCGATATTTTTCAAAATCTTTTGCGCATCTTGAGTTATGTGAGTGATCGGTCTTTTGGCTCTATAGGCGTTTACGTCGATGCTATAAAGCATCTTGTCTCTCTCTATCTTGTCGGGAGAGAGGGAGTATTTTATATCGGCGAGCTCTTTTAGAGGTATCTCCCCCTCTTTTGTCAAGATCGGTAGAAGTTTCAAACTCTCTATGTTTTTTGAGTATTTGCCTTTTAGATAGACTCTTACAAACTGCGTTTTCATGGAAGCGAGATTTGAAGCCAAAGTGACGACTTCGCCTTTGGTGGGTATTTGAGAGGCTATTTGATAGGGTGTGATACCGTAACTTAGGGCTTTATTTTTATCTATGTCGATGATTATCTCTTTAAAATCCATATCCCAGCTTTGGGAGATCGAGGTTAAGCCTTTTATATTTTTGATTGAGTTTAAAATCTCTTTCGCTTTTTGGGGCAGATTTTCGTAATCGCTTGCTTTTATTCTGATATCCAAAGGCGCTTTTATTGTGGAAAGAGCCGTAGCTCCGAAGTCAAATACGTCATTTTTCTTTACGCCCTCCAAAGAGGCTATCTTATCTCTTATCTCCTCTTCGAGTTGCCAAATGCTCTTTTTTCGTTGGAATCTGTTTACGGCGTTTATGGTGATAGAGGCTTCCGTAGGCAGATTTCCGCTTCCCATGCTTAGGACTCCCGGTTCGCTTCCGAACGCTACGGAGCTCATTTTCACCCATTTTTGGGAATGGAGCCACTGAAGAAAGGGTTTTAGCCTCTCTTGGGCGCTCTCTACGCTCTCGTTGGAGCTGAAAGCCACTTGAGCTTTTATGATTCCGGTATCCATCGGGGGCATTACGTCTTTTCCTATCAAAGGCAGAATATTTTTGACGCTTAAAACAAAAACCACTATTACTCCGACCGTTAGCAAAATTCTTCTAAAAACTCTCCATTTTCCGTTTGAGAATTTTAGGATGGAGATATAGGGATTTATGAGTTTTGCGACACTGTTTTTATAGAGAGATTCGAAGATTTTTTCTATTTTCGTTTTTTTCGCTCCGTTTTTATATAGCCAAAGAGATAGTTTGGGAATGAACGTTATTGAGAGAAAATAGCTTACCAAAAGGGCTATGATTAGCGTTTCGATTAGCGGTCTGAATATTTTTTGCGGAAAGTCTCCGACGAACATGAGAGGGAAAATGATGGCTATAGTGGCAGCCGTTCCCGCAAATATGGGAAAGAGTACCTCTTTCGTTCCTCTAATGACCGCGTTTTGAATATCTTCGTGAAGTTCCAAATGCCTCTCTATATTCTCAAGCACCACGACCGCATCGTCCACAAGCATTCCCAAAGCCAAAATGATAGCCGTATAGATAACTATATTAAGCTCTCCTCCGCTTAGCCAAATAATTGCTATGGTGCCCAAAAATACCAAAGGGATGGATAGCCCTGCGGCTATAATTGCTCTAAAGTTTCCAAGGAAAAAGAGCAAAACCAAAAGAGTGTAGATTATGGCGTCTCTTAAAGCTTCGAGCATATTGTCGTTTGCGGTCTCTATAAGATCTCTTTGGGTATCGGCTATCTGAAACTCTATATTCGGATAGCGGTTTTTTAGCTTCTCTATCTCCTCTCTTACGGTATCGCTTACCTTAAGAACGTTGCCGCCGGGGGATCTTTGTATCGATAGAGCTATCGCCTCTTTGCCGTTTCCCAAAAAGCCGCTTGTTCTTTTTTTGTAGCTCCAGCTGACTTTGGCTATATCTTTCAATCTGACGTTCGGTAAAATAGGGAGATTTTTCAGCTTCTCTATATCGTCTCTCTCTCCGTAGTAGGTGATTGTATAAAAGGAGTCTTTATCTTTCATAAATCCGAGAGGTATGTCTCTGTTTAGAGAGGATATGGCTTTTGTTAGAGCGTTTAGATCTATATTGTATTTTTTGGCTTTGAAGGGATCTATTTCGATATTGATAGCACTCTCATATCCCCCGAAAACCTCTACGTTTCCTATATCTGGGTTGGATAGCAGATACGGTTTTATGAAACTGTCGGCTATTTTTCTGATTTCGGCTAAAGAGACGTTTCGATTTTTGGGAGTTAGGGAGATGACTTCTACGGGCAGAGTGAAGTCTCCTACGGTATATATCGAATAGGAGGCGTTTTTGGGAAGTTTGCCTTTCGCTATAGATAGGGCGTTGGCTACGTCTACCGTCGCGGCGTTTAGGCCCTTTTTGTATTCGAATTCCGCCTTTACTATGGAGAAGTTGGCTACGTTTATGCTCGATACGTCTCTTAACAGACCTAAACGGCTTATCTCCTCCTCTATCGGTTTGGAGACGCTGTTTGCCGCTATTTGGGCGGTAGCCCCCGGAATTTGCGTGATTACCACCACTTGAGGTCTGTTTGAGTCGGGAAAAAGGTTTTTGGGAAGCTCTTTTAAACCGATAAGACCCATGATGAAAAAGAGCGATATTAGTGAGTAGAGAAAGTATCCTCTTTTGTAGAAAAAATCGAACATTTTCAATTTCCTTTGAGAGTTTTGACTTTAACTCCGCTAAGAAGTTTCAATAAAATATCCTCTTTCATTACGGCTATTTGGCTATTTTCCAAATCTCCCTCAACCGCCACTCCCTGCTCTCCGGAGGCTAAGAGTTTTACTTTCGTCGGGACGGCTCTATCGTTTTTGATTTTTAAGACATATTTTTGAGAATCTCGATCCAAAAGAGCGTCGAAAGGTAGCAGATATGCTTTTGAATTGAAAGTGATTATATCTATTTTGACTCTCTCTCCTTCCGTTAATGAGGAGTCGTTTATATCTATTTTATACTCTTTTAGAGAGTTTGAGGCCGAGTTTAAAGAGACGGCTTTGTAGATTTTGTTTTTGTATAGAACCTCTTTTATATTCATATCGTTTGGAAGTTTTAAAGAGAGATAATTGCCGTTTTTTGCGTTTATTTTGACGATCGCTTTTCCTAAAGTCGCGAGATCCCCTTTGTTTAGGAATCTTTTTGCTACGACTCCCTCTATGTCCGATTTTAGAGTAGTGTAGGAGAGTTCGTTTAAAAGAGCTTTTAGCTCCTCTTTGGCTCCCCTCAAGGAGGCTTTCAATTCAAGCAGTTTGCTTTTTGTCTCCTCTATTTTGTTTTGCTCTTTTTCAAACTCCTCTTTGGATGCCCCTTTGACTCTCATAAGCCTTTTTGTTCTTTCATGCATCTTTTTAAGATTTCCAAGGATCGTTTCATAAGAGGATACGGAGCTTTTTAGAGTCGAAATCTTCTCTTTTGTGGAGTTTAATTTAGTTTTTATGGAGGTGTCGTCTATTTTTGCCACTATGTCTTCTTTTTTTACCTCTTCTCCCTCTTTTTTTACAAACAGCACCTTTCCTGAGAATTTCGAGGAGATAATTTGACTCTTTTCGTTTTTGACGACGGCTATATAGGGAAGAGTCAAGGTGAATCTCTTTATTTTAGGCTCTATTGTCTTTATCACGAGAGCATACTCTTTTGCTTTCGGGATGCTCTTTTCTCTTTCTCTTTTTTTGTGTATCAATATCGCTCCCGCCGCAATCAAGGCTACAAAAAGCAAGATCGTAAGAGCTGTTTTTACAAATTTTTTCATTCTACAATCCTTTCCAAATCGTTTCCGTAAATAACGGCAAGTTTTGATAGGGTTTGCCAATATCTCATTTTCGCCTCATAAAGGGAGGCTTTGGCGTTTAGGACGTTCTCTTCGTATCTTAAATACTCCTCCATTTGCATTCTTCCTTCTTTGAAAGCCACTTTGGCGTATTTTAGTAGCGTTTTTTGATGTTTTACGGAGTTTTCGGCAAGTTTTATCGATTCTTTCGTCAAAGATAGAGTCTCTTTTAGGTTTTTGGCTTTGGCTTTCAGTTCCTTTTGTAGCTTTGCGAAAAAGAGTTTCTCTTTTAAAAGAGCGGTTTTTGCTATCTGGATGTCGGTTAGTTTCGTTTTTGACAGCGGAACGGATAGGTAAAGAGCATATTTGCCATATCCTTCGTTCATGCTCTCCTTTAGAGATATCTCTTTTGGGGTGCGGTTTTCGCTCCATTCGGCTTCAAGCGAGAGTTTCGGCCAAAGATCTTCTTTTTTCGCCTTAAGTTGATACTCTTTTGCTTTTATGGCGTATTTTATCGGTTTTAGAGAGAAAAATTCCCCCTCTTTTATATCCTCTTTTTTCTTCATATTTACGGGAGATTGAATATCTAAGGATATAAGGGAGTTTAGTTTGCTTTTCGTTTCCGAGATTTTTATTTTCGTTTGATTTATCGAAATATCGAGTCTGTTTAGAGCCTCTTTGAAATAGTCCACTCTTATTCCCGGAGCTCTTCCTAAATCCGCTTTGATTTTTGTATCCTCATAGATTTTTAGAATCGATCTTTTTCTTGCCTTAAGGGCCTTTTTTAAGTTTTCAAGATAGATCCAAGAGGCGTTTAATCCTACTATCAAAGCTTCGTTTTCAAGGAGATTTAATCTTTTTCTAATCTCCATATTTTTTGAATCGATTTTTGCTTTTCGGTATAGAGAAAACAGAGATTTTACGAAAATCGGCATCGAGGCTTTCACTCCGATTCTCTCAATTGTTGCGGCAAAGGGGAGAGGCTCTTTGTCTTTTATTCTTTGGGTGGCTTCCGTGGGAGGAAGAGGTCTTAGGTTTGATGGTGAATTGTAGTGCTCGTATGAGGCAAAGAGATTTATCGATGGATAAAAAGAGCTTTTTACTCTCTCTTTTGCCAAATTTGCGGCTTTTACTCTCTCTTGGTCGAGTTTGAAGGATGGTTGTTTTTTTAGATCTTCGAAAAGATCTTTTATCGATACGGCCTGAAGAGAGATGGAGAGGGAAAGGGCGGCTATTAGGACTCTTTTCATGCTACTTTTCCTTTTCTATCGATTTTAAGATCTTTTTGGCAAGTATGATCGAGAGGTCTTTGATGTTGGGTTCCGGAAGGATTTCGAATCCCTCTACGAGAGAGCTTACTTTGGCTCTTAGATCTTTGGTGGTTTGGTGCATTATCAGAGTGGATACGATCATTAGCTGAATGGCCATGGGATTTTCCATCTTGAATTCTTTTTGTTTGATTCCTTCGTTTAGAATGGATGTTACGGTTCCTAAGGTATTTGAGAGAAGTTTGACGGAGCTTTTTGGCATATTTTTTCCGTTATCGGCGAATTCGTGGGCCAATATCGCCGCAAAACAGCCGTTTTCGTTTAGAAATTCGCCGAAAGTGATTATGTATGTCTTTAGTCTCTCTTTCGGATCTTTTTTGTTTTTTAGCTCCTCTTGTAGGAAAATATTGAGTATCTTTAATCTTTTGTTTAAAACCTCTTCATATAGGGAGGCTTTATCTTTGAAATGGTAATAGATCGCCGCTTTGGTTATTTTCGCCTCTTTGGCTATATGATCGAGCGAAGTGGAATCAAAGCCGTGTTTTGCGAAATATTTGGCGGCTATCTTTAAAATTTTCTCTTTTTTGTTCTCTTTCATACGTTCTCTTTCGGAGGGAGAATACTTACTTATCGGTTAGTAAGTATAGCATAACGGAAATTCTTTTTCAATTAATAAGTGGTAAAATAGTAAAAACGATAAGGAGTGAAAAATGGATAAAAAAAGCGGTTTTTTTACGGCTTTAGCCGGTCTGTTTGTGGGGCTTGGACTCGTGATTGCGGGTTTTTTCGTTTATAGGGCTGCGGAGGTTTTTAAAGAGAGGGATAGAGTTTTGTCCGTAAAGGGGCTTGCGGAGAGAAGAGTCAAAGCTGATATAGCTATTTTTCCGGTTACTATAGAGGTCTCCGATAACGATTTTAAGGTTCTAAATCAAAAACTTAAAAATTCGCTGGATATAAGTTTGAAATTTTTGAAAAATTACGGCTTTTCAAAGGATGAGATCTCTTTTTCTCCTCCTCAGATAGTGGATAAACTCGCAAACGCTTATAACAGCTCGGTTAAGATTCGTTATACGGCCGACGTTACGTTGACGATCTATACCGATAAAATAGATAAGATTTTGAGTTTGCAAAAGGATCTTTTCAAGCTTAGCGAGGAGGGGGTTTTGGCGAGAGTGGAGAAGTATGATATTCAATATCTTTTTACCAATCTTAATAAAATAAAGCCTTCTATGATAGAGGAGGCTACAAAAAATGCCAAAAAAGCCGCTTTGAAGTTTGCTAAAGATTCGAAATCGGTTTTGGGTAAAGTAAAAAGGGCGTCTCAAGGATATTTTTCCATAAACGATAGAGATAAGAATACTCCCTATATTAAAGTGGTTAGAGTGGTTACGAGGATGGATTATTATTTAGGCGACTGATTTTTTTTATAAAAAAATATTAAGAGGAAATTTATTTTCCAAAGAGTATAATTTCAAGAAAATTATCGTATAAAGGAGGTTTTCTTATGAAAATAAATAAAGGTTTGGCGCTTACGCTTTTGGTAGGTTTAGGTATTTCGGCCGTAGCTTCGGATAGTTTGATAAACGAAGCCAAAAAGGCGGGATTGAAGCCTATTCCGAAAGATAAAGCGGCTTTGAATAAATTGATAGATAATCCCAAAAATAAACTAACTCCCGAAAAGATAGAGCTTGGTAAGAAGCTTTATTTCGATCCGAGACTCTCTAAAAGCGCGTTGATTAGCTGCAACACTTGCCATAATTTGGCAATAGGCGGCGATGATAACGTGCCGGTAGCGACAGGACACAAATGGAGACACAACCCGCATCACCTAAACTCTCCTACCGTTTATAACGCGGTTTTTAACCAAAGACAGTTTTGGGACGGAAGAAGCCCCGATCTTGAGGATCAAGCTACCGGTCCTATCCAAGCTCCGCCTGAGATGGATATGCACAAAGAGATGGCCGTAAAGGTTGTCAAATCTATTCCGGAATATGTGGAAGAGTTTAAAAAAGCTTATCCGAATGAAAAAATCACTATAGAGACGATAGGTAAAGCGATAGGAGCTTTCGAGAGGACTTTGGTGACTCCTTCAAGATATGACGATTTTCTAAATGGAGATGAGAAAGCTTTGAGCAAAGAGGAGAAAGAGGGGCTTAAGACTTTCATTCAAGTAGGATGTGCGGGATGTCATAACGGTGTGGGACTTGGCGGAAGTATGCAGCCTTTCCCTGTGGCTAAACCTTACAAATACGCCAATGTAGGGGATTTCAAAGGCGACAAAAACGGAATGGTAAAAACTCCTACTCTAAGAAACATAGCCGAAACCGCTCCATATTTTCATAACGGAGAGGTTTGGAGCTTGGAAGAGGCTATCAAAATCATGGGAGAGACTCAGCTTGGAAAAGAGCTTAGCGATAAAGAGGTGAAGAGTATAGCTACTTTCCTAAACAGCCTTACCGGCAAAAAACCGAAAATCGAATATCCCATCCTTCCCAACTCTACAAAAGATACTCCTAAACCAAACTTAGACTAATTCGTAAACCAAGGGATTTTTATCTCTTGGTTTTTTGACATCTTTAATATAAAAATCCGAAAATCCAAAGAGGAATTTTGTGTTTGAATCCTATTTATTTTTTATTTTTAGAATATATAAGAATTTTTATGATAGGTTTTTCG
>JAADDG010000087.1 GCA_013154075.1 Campylobacterota bacterium
AAACCTATACATCAAGACGATATAAACGAAAAAATAGCAAAGGCTTTGGAGGTGGTTAGCGCCTAAACGCTATCCTCCACCGCTTGCGCTATGATATGGCCTATCATTATATGCATCTCTTGGATTCTTGCGGTATCGTCGGAAGGAATTACTATATTTATATCGCAAACTCTCCCCATCTTACCGCCGCCTTTACCGCTTAAACCGACAGCCTTGCAACCCTTTTCCCTTCCTCTATGCAAAGCTCTTAAAACATTTTCGCTATTTCCGCTCGTAGAGATCCCTATAAGCATATCTTTTTCATTCGCCAAAGCGTCAACCTGTCTTACAAATACATACTCATATCCGTAATCGTTGCCTATGGCGGTAAGAGCCGAAGTATCGGTAGTCAGCGCGATAGCCGGCAAAGCATCTCTTTCTTTTTTGTATCTTCCTACAAGCTCCGCGGCTATATGCTGAGCGTCCGCAGCACTCCCCCCGTTTCCAAAAAGCAGAATCTTACCGCCGTTTTTGATAGTCTCTATCGCTATCATCGAAGCGGTATAGATATAGCTTTGAAGCTCGTCATATACTTTTTGCATAACCTCTTGATGGCTCTTCATCTCATTTTGAATAGTTTGCATCAATTCCATCATCTCTTCTTCACCTTTTCTATTATCGAGGTGGTACTTTTGCCTTCTACAAAATCTATCAATCTAACCTCTTTCGCAATATCGCTGCCTACCACCTCTTTATCTTTATAATCCGCACCTTTTACTAAAATATCGGGTTTTATGGCCTTTATAAGCTCATATGGAGTATCCTCTTCAAATCCTACCACAAAATCAACACACCCCAAAGCGGAAAGAACATAAGCTCTATCTTCAAAAGAGTTTATAGGCCTGCTCTCTCCTTTCAGTCTTCTAACCGAATCGTCCGAATTCAATCCTACGATCAAAATATCTCCGAGAGATTTCGCTTTTTGAAGATATTTGACATGCCCTACATGCAAAATATCAAAACAGCCGTTTGTAAAAACTATCTTCTCTTCGCTGTTTTTCAAAATCCCCAAAATCTCCTCTTTGGTTACGATTTTATCTTCGCTTTCATAAGATTTCAAAGAGTGGTTATATTTTTTGATCTCTTCCAAAGTGGCGGTAGCGCTTCCTATCTTCCCTACTACAACAGCCGCGGCAGAATTTGCAAAATGAGCGCTCTCTATCACCGAAAGGCCGCACGATACCGCATACCCGAAAGCCGAAAGCACGGTATCCCCAGCCCCCGTTACATCATAAACTTCTCTTGCTACCGTAGGGATCTTCTCCATTTCTTTACCGAAAATCGCCATTCCCTCTTCGGAAAGCGTAATAACGGCATAATTTAAATCAAGCTCGTTTTTTAGTTTAAAACCCGCTTTTTTCAAACTATCTTCATCTTTTATCGCTATACCCGTAGCCTCGGAAGCCTCTTTTTTGTTGGGAGTGATCAAAAAGGCGCCTTTGTATTTGGAGTAGTCGTTTCCTTTAGGATCTACAAACACTTTTTTTGAATTTTCGTTCGCTATCTTTATAAGCTCTTTTGTCAAACGATCGGTCAAAACCCCTTTTCCGTAATCGGAAAGCAAAACCGCATCAAACGAAGAGATAATATTTTTAAATCTCTCCACGATTTTATCTTGAATATTTTCATCTATATCCTCTTTACTCTCTCTATCGACCCTAACTATCTGCTGATGAAGCGCTATGACTCTGCTTTTCTTACTTGTTACTCTACCCTTTTGTGTAAAGATATCTTTGTCGCTAACGCCCTTTTGAGACAGCCTCCCTCTTATAAAATCTCCCGTCTCATCATCCCCAAGCACACTCAAAACTCCCACTTTCGCCCCAAACGCCAAAAGATTGTTTATAACGTTTCCGGCACCGCCCAAAGTCTTATTTTCTTTGTAGATATCCACTATCTGAACGGGAGCTTCCGGAGAGATTCTATCGCATCTGCCCCAAAGATAGTGATCGACCATCAAATCTCCCACTACCAAAATTTTTACATCGTTTTTTAGAAGCTTCTCATTCATTTAACTTCTTCTTCATAAATTCTTTTTATTTCCGGAAGATAAGCCTTGATACCCTCCTCTAAGGAGAATTTAGGTTCATATCCCAAATATTTCTTGGTATCTTCGATATCGGCTTGAGTGAAATTTTGGTAGGCTTTTTTATCGTAAGGATTTTCAAAATACTCTATCTCAAGATCGCTTCCAAGCTCTTTTAACAAAATTTTAGCAATATCCTCAAAGCTTCTCGCCACTCCCGTACCTACGTTGTAAACTCCGCTTTTTTTAGCTTCTATAGCTTTCATATTGGCTTGAATCACATCCTCTATATAGATAAAGTCTCTTAAAATTTTATCCGAATTATAAAAAAGTCTCGGCCTTTTTCCGGAAAGTATCTGAAGCCCGAGTTGCAATACCATAGAAGCCGTTTTATCTTTGAAATACTCTCTACTTCCGTAAACATTAAAATATCTAAGCCCCACTATCGTTAAATGGGGATACTTTTTCATATACTCGTAAGCGATATTATCCATCATCAATTTGGAAAAACCGTAAACGTTTCCTGGATTTTCTCTGCCGACTCTCTGAGGAGCCGGAGCGCTTCCGTAGGTAGCCCCGCTTGAAGCGTAGATCATTTTCGCATGCGAAGCTACCGCCAAATCCAAAAGATCCTTAAACGCATTGACGTTCGTTTTTATCATCAAAGATTGATCTTTTACCGTAGTATCGGAGATAGCGGCCTCATGAAAAATGATATCGAAATTATAATCGGATAGCTTTTTTATAAGATCTTTGTCGTTTATATCCCCTTCTATCACTTCGCCTTTGAAACCTATCAGATTTTTAAAATGGCCGAAACTCACCAGATTGCCGTTTGAAAATCTCTTTTCGTCTCTAAAGCGATCCAAAACAACAACTTTGGTTTTGGGATAATTTTCTTGAAGATGGAAAGCGAGATTGCTGCCTATAAAACCGGCTCCCCCGGTTATCAAGACGCTTCTATTTTCCAAAGACTCATCTATATACCTCATAAAATCCTCTTTTTAGTGCTTTTTTATGAGGCGTATTGTATCAAAAATATCATTAACTATATATTTTGCATCTTTATCTCTAACCCAACAATTTCCTATCAAGATGGTATTTTTTATACCGGCGTTTATCGCGGCTTTTATATCGGTATGCTTATCGCCTATCATCCAGGAATTTTTCTTATCTATATCAAACTCCTCAAAGGCTTGCTCGAACATTCCGCTTGAGGGTTTTCTACAGTGACACTTCTCTTCGGGAGCATGGGGACAAAAATAGACTTTTTCTATTTCTATTTCGTTTTTTTTCAAAATATCAAGCATCCAGCTTGTTAGAATCTCGAAATCTTTTTGAGTATAGTAGCCTCTTCCGATTCCGGACTGATTCGTAACTATGAAGAGTTTAAAGCCCTCTTCTTGGAAAGCTTTCAATACTTCAAAAATTCTATCTACAAATTCAAAATCTTCTATTTTGCAGACATAGCCCTTATCATAGTTGATAACGCCGTCTCTATCTAAGAATATCGCCTTATTTGCCATTTAATTCCAAAGTCAACGCTTTTTTATAGTAATTATACTCTTCTTCGCTCTCAAATCCCTTAACTCCGAGCTTTTGTAAGATTTCCCAAGCCTTTTTGAAGTATTGTTCGGCTCTTTTATAGTCGTTTATGTCGTTTTTCAAAACGGTAGCTAAGTAGTAGTTTGCATAAAAATCGTCCGGATCGATCTTTAGGGCAAGTTTTAAATGATCTATAGCGCTATAGATAAGACTCATATTGTATTGACAGATAGATAGGTAGATATGAATTTTTGTCTGGTTGCTATCTATTTTGAGGCTTCTTTTATAAGCCGCGGCGGCTTCCGGAAAGATCGCCAAATCGTAATAGGCGTCTCCAAGCTTATTCCAAAGAATAAAAGAGTTCTCTTTTGAGGCTCTCTCTTTTAGTCTGCTTAATTTCAAAGCCATATCCAAAATATTGGATAGTTTACTTCTTTCCACATAAGAGGGATTAAGCTCGTACGCTCTTCTTAAAAGATCGAAACCTTTGGATATTTTGTTCTCATTTATATAAACGTCCGCAAGCTTCAAAAGACACTCTACATTATCGGGCTCTTTTTCTATAATCTTTTCCAAAAAAGTTTTAGATTCTAAAGAATCTTTATTATTGTAAAAATTATATTCTTTACATACGGGATAATTGCCATTTTTGGCGAATAGAGGCATATGAATGAAATATTGCAAAATAGTAGAGATAATTATTAAATATTTTATATTACTCATCATCATTTATCCGCTTTATAAAGAGTCCCGTTCGTTTCGTTATATCGTCATTATAATATTTTAGTTTTATATATCTATTGATAAAATTTTTTGATTCCCAAATATAAGATTTCTCAAAGAGATATGTGTTATAATTTTCGCACCAAATTTTAGGAGGAAATATGAAAAAGCTATCATTGGTATTGGCAGTTGTTGCCGCTACATCTCTTATGGCTGCCGACGGAGCGGCTTTGTACAAAAAATGTGCAGGATGCCACGGTGCTAAAGGTGAGAAAAAAGCTCTTGGTAAATCAGCCGTAATTCAAGGCTGGGACGTAGCTAAAACTGAAGAGGCTTTGAAAGGTTATAAAGCCGGAACGAGAAACGTTCACGGAATGGGCGGCCTTATGAAAGGTCAAGTTGCTTCTATGAGCGACGCTGACATTAAAGCTGTTGCAGAGTACATTCACGGATTGAAATAATTCAAACGGGGATCTCTCCCCCGTTTTTCAAAAGACTTTCCCATAAATAATCAATATCTTTTATTTGTTTTTACGTTAGCGATTTTGGAGTTTTTCGAAGCCTCTTGGCAAAGAGGTGATACTTTTAATAAATATTTGAAAAATTTATCTATTATTTACAAAAAAAATATAATTCTCTTTTTTTCTTTACATCCCACTCTATATTATGTTATCTTTATAAAGATATTTCTAAACAAATCCGGTTTTTTAATAAATTTTATAATTTTTTTAAAGCTTACCGATTTGGTTTTCAAAATCAAGCTTCTTGATAAAATGAAAAAAAATGAAGATTTAGGAATTTTTTCGGTATTATTAAAGGAAGATTTTGACATACCGATATATATGAAATATTTTGGAGTTTTACTCTATCCCACGTTATTATACTTTGCAATCAGATAAGGTAAGTGCGACTCCAAAATATTAAACTACCGACTACAAAATATCGTAAAACCGATATCTCAAAAAATATCACAAAAAGAAGGAAACATGAGCGAGACTACAAATCAAAACACTCAAATTAAAGAGGAAGAAAAAAACTCAAAAACCAACAATACGACATCCGTAACGACTAATACGAACACCTCGACTCCGACTCAAACCCAAACCCAAACTCAAACAAACCAAAACAACAAAAACCATACAAAAACAAGAACCCATATTCCGGTAGAAGGCTACAAGATAGAAGAGCTTAGAGAAAAGCCGATAGACGATCTTATAAAGATAGCAAAAGAGCTTGGAGTGGAAAATCCGAATGAGCTAAAAAGACAAGATCTGATATTCGAAATACTAAAATCTCAAGTAAGCAAAGGCGGATATATCCTATTTACCGGTATTTTGGAGATTATGCCTGATGGTTACGGCTTTTTAAGGGCGATGGACGCAAATTTCTCAAACACTTCAAACGATGCGTACGTAAGCAGCACCCAGATTAGAAAATTCGCTCTAAGGACGGGAGATATCGTAACCGGGCAAGTAAGACCCCCAAAAGAGCAAGAGAGATATTGCGCCCTTTTAAAAATCGAGGCTATAAACTATCTGCCTATAAAAGAGACCAGAAACAGACCCCTATTTGACAACCTAACTCCTCTCTATCCGACCGAAAAACTAAAACTTGAATATGAACCCACAAAACTAACCGGAAGAGTGCTCGATCTCTTCGTCCCTATCGGCAAAGGACAAAGAGCTCTAATCGTCGCTCCTCCAAGAAGCGGTAAAACCGAACTTATGAAAGAACTCGCTCACGGTATTACCAAAAACCATCCCGAAGTGGAACTTATCGTACTTTTGGTGGATGAGAGACCCGAAGAAGTTACCGATATGGAAAGAAGCGTAAAAGGGGAAGTTTATAGCTCCACATTCGACCTTCCCGCACAAAATCACGTAAGAGTTGCCGAGCTTGTAATCGAAAAAGCAAAAAGAAGAGTGGAGCTTGGAAAAGACGTCGTTATTCTTTTGGACTCCATCACAAGGCTTGCAAGAGCCTACAATACGGTAACTCCTTCAAGCGGAAAGGTTCTAAGCGGAGGTGTGGACGCAAACGCTCTTCATAAACCAAAAAGATTCTTCGGAGCAGCAAGAAATATAGAAGAAGGCGGAAGCCTTAGCATCATCGCCACCGCTTTGATAGATACCGGAAGCAGAATGGACGAAGTGATTTTCGAAGAGTTTAAAGGAACGGGAAATAGCGAAATAGTGCTATCAAGACACATAGCCGATAGAAGAATCTATCCTGCAATAGATATCATGAAATCGGGCACAAGAAAAGAGGAACTCTTGACTCCTCCGGATGAGCTTCCAAAAATATGGGCTCTTAGAACGGCTATTTCACAAATGGACGATGTGGAAGCTTTGAAATTTCTATATTCGAAAATGTTAAAAACGAAAGATAATCAAGAACTTCTCTCCATCATGAACGATTGATGAGAGCCGGAATATTCGACAGCGGCGTCGGCGGTCTAACTGTCGTAAAGAGTTTGATAGAGCACAAACTATTCAAAGAGATAATCTATTTCGGAGATACCGCAAGGGTTCCTTACGGCGTAAAAGATAAAAATACGATTATCAGATATTCGCTTGAAGCGGTGGAATTTTTTAAAAATTTCAATATAGATATCCTAATAGCCGCGTGCAACTCCGTAAGCGCCTACGCGATAGAGGAGATGAGAGAGGTAGCGCCGTTTGAAGTGGTGGGAGTGATAGAACCGGGAGTTAAGGCTCTAAAGAGAAAAGTTCCCGACAAAACCTCAAAAGTTCTTATTTTAGGGACAAAAGCCACCATTTCAAGTAAAAAATATGAAAAACTTTTGATAAAAGAGGGATATGAAAATCTTCTTTCAATAGCTCCCTCCCTATTCGTTCCGATTGTGGAAGAGGGAATATTCAAAGGAGAGATACTTGACGTTACTATGAAACACTATTTCAAAGATATCAAAGATCCAAACGCTATAATTTTAGGATGCACACACTTTCCGCTTATCAAACAAGAGATTCAAAACTATTTCAAAGATGCGGTACTTATACACTCCGGAGAGGCAATAGTAGAATATCTCCAACAAAATCACGGATATAACAAAGTATTTTCAAAAACGGATTTAAAACTCTTTGCTTCGGAAAATCCGGAGAATTTGAAAAAAGTGGCCAAATTATGGCTTTAGGACAAAAGGAAAAATTATGTCGGAAGTTTTAGCCCTAAAATATCGTCCCTCCACATTCGATAAACTGATAGGTCAAGATAGCGTAACGCAAACTCTAACGGCCGCGCTCGATCAAAACAGACTCTCTCACGCTTACCTGTTTTCAGGACTTAGAGGAAGCGGCAAAACTTCCACCGCAAGAATATTCTCCAAATGTATGGTCTGCGACAAAGGTCCCACTTCCAAACCCTGCGAAGTTTGCGAAAACTGCAAAATGGCGAACGAAAACCGTCATATGGATATCATAGAGATGGACGCCGCAAGCAGCAGGAAGATAGATGACATAAGAGCCCTTATAGAGCAGACCAAATACAAACCAAATACGGCAAGATTCAAAATATTCATAATAGACGAAGTTCATATGCTAACGAAAGAGGCTTTCAACGCCCTTTTAAAAACTCTCGAAGAGCCGCCCGAATATGTAAAATTCATATTGGCCACCACAGATCCTTTGAAACTCCCCGCTACTATCCTCTCAAGAACACAGCACTTTAGATTCAAAAAAATATCCAAAAGAGACATAATAAATCATCTCTCCCATATTCTAAATCTCGAAGGCATAGAGTACGAACCGGAAGCTTTGGAGATGCTTGCAAGAAGCGGAGAGGGATCTTTGAGAGATACGCTTACGCTTTTGGATCAGGCTATTATATACTCCAAAGGTTTCATAGACGCAAAAAGCGTAGCCAATATGATAGGATTGCTCGATCCTCAAGTGATAAATGAAATTTTTGAAGCTATTTTGAAAAAAGATAGAGACAAAATAGTCTCTTTCATAAAAGATTTGGAAAACTACGAAAGCGAAATAGTGATAGACGAACTAATCTCCTATCTAAAAGAGAGATTTTTCGAAGGGGATGTGAGATTTAGCACTCTCTTAGCGGAGAGATTTTTCAGAATTCTTAGCGAAGCTAAAAATCTTCTGTTTCTAAACGCCGATAGCGGATTCGTACTCTCTTTGGTATTTTTCAAAATGCTTGAAGCGACAAACCTAAAAACGATAGATGAAATAATCACTTCACTCGAGAAAAACACCTCTTTGCAAAAGACCCAAACACCGCCTTCATCCCAGCCTCAAAAAAGCGAACAAAAACATATCCAACCCTCCCTTCCTCTATCGGAAGAAACTAAAGAGAGCGATTGCAAAGAGCTTTTCAAAAAACTTGTAGCCTCCCTATATGATAGAAACTATGAAGTTGGAGAGTGTTTTGAAAAAAGAGTGAAGTTCGTAGATTTCAAAGACAAAGAGCTTATTTTAATGTCTTGCGCGGACGAACAATGCAAAAAGACTCTAAGACACGCATCAAGCATAATAAAGTTTCTCGTAAAAGATATTTTCGGAATAGATACTTCCATAAAAGCCATTCCCTGCGATAAGAGCGAAGAGCTGATAAAAGAGGAAGAAAAGCATGCCAATGAAAACTCATCTTCGATGATAGAGGATGTGGAATCCTCCTCTTCAAATAGCTGTATAGCTTCTCATATGCCATCAAAAGAGCTAAACGGCCAAGATATTTTGGAAAATCCTTTCGTAAAAAAGGCTAAAGATCTCTTTAGCCCCACAAAAATCATAATAAGACAAAAAGTCTAAATTACGGCTTTTGAATCGTTCTTCTATGAAGCCTTACGGGTTCGCTCAAACCGGTATTTGCGGTGGTTGTAATCGTAGTGTCTATAATAACCGTAAAATTGGAATCATCATTTACCAAATCGGAAGATACCACGTGAGAACAGTAAGTGGAAGAGACCGGAGAATCGAAAATATACCATAAACTCACATTGATATCGAATATCGGATTTGATGAAGAGGGATAGGTGATATTTATATTTTCAAGGCAGTTATTATAATTATCATGCCCCAAAATAGCCAATATGGCATACTCTGTAGCACTCTGCATCAAAAGCTCGGCCTGCTCCTTTAGATAAATATCGCTCGTTTCTTTAGCCGACGAAGAGGATAGCGAAACCATAAAAGCGGCCAAAGAAGATACAATAATTAGCACAATAATAGCCAAAACGAGTGTAAAACCTTTTCTTTTCAAAATATTGCCCTCTCTTTACAAATAGCGTAGTCATATCCCGTAGAGTCATCATGAATACAAAGCTTAACTCTCAACGTCTGTCCTACCTGTTTGAATCTAAAAGCCGAAACGTGTTCGGCCAAAACGGAAGATTTTCCCTGAGTATACGTCTCTCCGTCCCACGGTCTGAAATCGTAATACAAAGTTAAATTCATATCATCCGTAGTGCCGGGAGTCAATACCGGTACTATCGCATAAGCGCTCCAAGATAGAGCATACCTTTCATATATCTCTTTAGAAGCGGCGGCTTGAGTGGAGTCGGTAAATTTCAAAATATCCTCCCCTACTCTTTGAACGTTTAGAGTGTAGTTGTGATCTCCGCTTCCGCTCCATCCGAATTGAGTTTTATCCATATGATCGAAACCTTTAAATATAATCGCAGCCGAAGGAGACGACGAGGAGCTAAGATTCACATCTCCATAAGATAGAGCGTAAATTATCCCTTCCGCTACGGAAAGTCTGCTTCCGGGAGTCTTTATTTGGGTTTTATTAGTCTGAGCGCTATCCAAATCGGCCAAAGCGCTCCATCCTGGAAGACTATAATTTTTAGTGGAGTTATACTCTCCCCTAAAACTCTCATTATCATATCCGATCCACTGCAAAATCTTATAAGTATTGTCGATAGTCGGATCGTCCAACGACTTATAAGATCCCGGTTTGGAAGCTATGAGACTATCTTTTATTCTATATCTAAGTCTCTTTACTATCTGATTTAAAACGTTGGAAGTTTCGGTGTCAAGTCTGTTTATCGAATAGGATCTTACGTAACTTGCGTAAATTTTAGTTATAACGTCCGTTCCGATAACGGCTACCACACCCATTATGACAATCACCAAAACAAGTTCTACCAAAGTAAAAGCTTTTCTTTTCAAAAAAACACCTTATATTTGATTTGAGCTTCTCCGATATTGTATGAGTAATATCTCAACACAAAAGGGGTGTTAACTCCCGTTACGTTTACCTCTATCATCTTTATATTCGAATCTCCAGAATTTTTAAAAACGGAAGGAAAATTGTAAGTTAGGCTTTTGGATCCTTGATAGTTCGCGCTATCGTCCACAAAACCCACTCTAACCCCCATACTAAAACGGCTGTTTAAATAATCAAAATTACTATCTTCCATATCTAAAAGTGAAGTTAGAATCTGTCCGTTAAAATCGTCCACATCGTTAGGATTTGTATAGTTTATCTCAAAAATATCGGAGTAAGTGGGCGTATCGAACATAACTCTTCTACCATCTACGGCTATTTGACCTACAAGTCCTCCGTTTGGAAAAGAACCGCTTATGGAAAAATACCTTCGAAGCTCGCTATCTCCGTTATAGGTATCCAAAATATAAACTTTTCCGGTTACGGGATCGTAACTGTTTTCATCCCATCTATAGGAGGTGATATTTT
>JAADDG010000037.1 GCA_013154075.1 Campylobacterota bacterium
TTCTGAACCGCAATCAGATGCTCTATCCAGCTGAGCTATAGGCGCATTTTGAAAAAGAGATTCTACCTTGAAATTGCTTAAAGTAAGATATTTTATTTACTTTAAGATAATATATTTTTTCGTTTTGCTAATATCGAAAAAAGCTTAAATTAGTTATAATTATTCCCGTTTTTCTTAAATGAGAAATTTAGAGAAATATGAATTTTATTAAGGGGTATTTATGAAAAAACTTTTAGGATTATTATTTTTTAGTTTACTTTTTAGTAAAAATGTTTTAGCTTCTATGTACTTCGTTACAACGGACGAGAATGAAAGCATTAAAATCTTAGATGAAAATAATATATCTAAACTATTAAGTTTAAAAGATTTGATTAGTTCTTTGCAGGATGGAGACGAGGTTCTTTTCGAGAGAGGTAAGCGCTTTAAAAGTAGTATAGATATTGTCGGTAAAAGCAATATAACTTTAAGAGCTTACGGAGATGTGAATGAATCTTTGCCCGTTATATACATAAAAGATAAAATAGATATCGATTCTAAAGATTTGGAGATAGTCTATCCGAGAGATTTCGGAGAGATTTTTGATGACGATAGCTGGAAGAATCTGACTTTGGAGTTTAATAAGGTTTTTTCGAACCTCGCTACGTTTGTAAGAGATAGCATAGCAAAATCCTTTAGCGATGTTGAAAATAAAGTATATGAGATTATGAGGTTTAAATTTCCTTTTTATAAATATAGCGGTTTTGATTACAAAGCTATGCGTCTTTGGATAGGCAAGAAGGAGATTTTAAAAGCTATGCTTTTTGAAGAGTTAAATTGCGATGATTGCGAGTATAAAATCAGATGGTTTTATGAACCAAGCGGCAATTATCTTTATATTTTCAGCATGAGCGATAAGATAGAGTTGAAATATTATATAAACAATCTTTACATAAATAATACCAACTATTTTACTATCAAAATTTCAAACAGCAAAAATATTAAGATTAATGGTTTGGATGTTAGAGACGGTAAATATTCCATAGCCGTTAGAGCGAGCGAGGATGTGAATATAACGGATTCCGTTATAGGGAAAGATGCCTATATCGGAATTTATGCGATGAATGATATAAATGATTTTACGATTCCTTCAAAAAGAATTGTCATAGATCACTGTTTGATAGATAGTGATTTTAAGTTCGATTATAGATTTACTTCTTTGAGAAATTCTCAGGACGGAGTTTTCTTTTTGAATAATGTAAAAGATAGTGTCGTTAAAAATTGTAAATTTTCTCATTGGGGACATACCGGAGTGAATTTATCGGTTTCCGATAAGAAGACGATAGAACAGTATGATATAAACAGCTCTTTGGTGAAGGTTGAGAGAAACAGAATTTTTCATAATACTTTCGACGGTGTGGATATGCCGTATATGAGAGCGGTTAGTTTCGATAATATAGGGTGTGAAAATAATATTTTTTATCAAAATGTCATAAAAAATATGAAAGTTAGAAGCCAGATAAACGGTAGCAATAATGTAGTTAGATACAATATCGTTTATAATATAAGAAATTCTCAAGTCAAAATCGATCAAGGATACGGTAGCGGGCAGGGTTTTCAATTTGAGGCTTATGGGGATGATGATCATGTAAATCTCTCTTACGGTAACGTGATAGAGAAAAATTTGATTATGAAAACGGATGAGGCGGCCGTCTCTATAAGCAGTAGAGAGGGGTATGGAGATATCGAAGATAATAATATAAGTGACAATATAATAATAGATTGCGGAAATAATATTTTTCAAAATATTAAAAAAGATTATAATAAAACGCCTTTCGATATCATAGATATAAACGATAACTACTCTACCATTAAAGGAAACAATTTCATCTCCAACAAAATTTATACCCCTTATGATGAGGCTTTCGTATTTTATCGAGGTGATCTTTTGAGTATAGATAATTTCAATAAATATGATAAAGACGGAGATGTAATAGAAGGCAATATTCTTTTTACCGGTATTGATGTGAAAAAGATGGACGAAATAGATTATGATGCCGATAATTTTGTTTTGGATGATAAATATCTCTATATTTATAGGCTTTATTTGAATGTTTTCAAAAGAGTTCCCGATCTTGGGGGGCTTTTATATTGGAGAGATTTGATAGCCGATAGTAACGTTAGTGATTCGAATACCTCTTTAAAGAGCGCCTTATCGATTGCGAAATCATTTTTCTTCTCTCATGAGATGGAGGAGGCCAATTTGAGTGTGCCGGAGTATATAGAGAGGCTCTATAACACTCTTTTAAATAGAAAATCGGATAAAGAGGGATTTGAGTATTGGCTTGGAGTGGTGGAGAATAACGATATCAAAAAAGAGGTTATCTTCTATAAATTCGTTATGTCCGATGAGTTTAAAAAACTAAACGAAGAGTATAAAATAAAGACATATTTTTCAAAGGATCTTTTAGATTCGTTTGTGGAGAGACTTTATTTGCTTATTTTGGATAGAGTTTTTGACGAGAAAGGAAGAGATTATTGGGTTGGAGAACTTGAAAGTGGATCTAAAAGCGCTTCTTTAGTGGTTAAGAACTTTTTTCATTCCAAAGAGTTTCTCGATAAAAACGTAAGTGACGAAAGATTCGTTTATTTGGCTTATATGTCGATTTTAGACAGAGCACCCGATAAAGAAGGTGCTTCTTTTTGGGTATCTAAGCTTGAGAGCAACACTACAAGAGACGAGATACTGGATAGCTTTTTGAACTCTACCGAATTTCAAAATCTGGCAAAAGAGTATTCTATCCCTAATATAAAATAACTTTTACGAAAGGAAGATAAACTCTTCCTTTTCTTTCCGTTTGTAAGCTTTTGGACTCTTTTTTGTTTTAAGACTACTTTTCTATCTTTCTGATTAAAAATAATTAAATTTAAGAATTAATTTTTAATTTTTTCGTTATACTTATAGCTGAATTGAAAGATTAGATATTATTTTTAATATCTATCTAAAAAAGGATTCGGCATGCTTTTTAATTCATACGAATTTATATTTGTTTTTTTACCAATATCCTTTTTTATCTATTTTTATTTAAATAGTCTAAAAAAATTCAAAGAAGCTAAACTTTTTCTTCTATTTGCTTCTCTATTTTTTTATAGTTGGTGGAATGTCGCCTATTTACCTTTGATTTTAGGCTCTATGGTTTTTAACTATATAGTGGGAACTAAACTTTCCGATATCAAACATAATGATAATAACTATAAAAGAATCTTATTAACTTTTGGAATAATAAGTAATATTTTTTTATTGGGATATTTTAAGTATTCGGATTTTTTCATAGAGAATATAAATTTTCTAACGGGAGAGAATATTCCCCTTTTGCATTTGGCTTTGCCTCTTGCCATAAGCTTTTTTACGTTTCAGCAAATCGCCTATTTGGTGGATAGTTATAGAGGTGAGACGAGAGAGTACGATTTTTTGAATTATGCGGTATTTGTCACTTTCTTTCCGCAGCTTATAGCCGGGCCTATTGTTCATCACAAAGAGATGATGCCGCAATTTGAAGATATCAAAACAAAATATATAAATTATAAAAATATAGCTTTAGGACTATCCATTTTCGCTTTGGGACTTTTTAAGAAAGTGGCTATCGCGGATACGCTTTCTGTTTATGCGAACGAGGGTTTCAATCTCTCTACGGAGCTTAAGTTTATAGAGGCTTGGGTTACTTCGCTCTCTTACACTTTTCAGCTCTATTTCGATTTTAGCGGTTATACTGATATGGCCATAGGGGCGGCTTTGCTTTTTAATATCAAGCTTCCTATAAATTTCAATAGCCCCTATAAAGCCGTAAATATTCAAGATTTCTGGAGAAGATGGCATATAACGCTAAGCAGATTTCTAAGAGATTATGTCTATATTCCTTTGGGAGGAAGCAAAAAGGGAGATTTGTTAACTTATAGAAATCTTTTTTTGACGTTTTTGATAGGAGGTATTTGGCACGGAGCGGGATGGACTTTTGTGGTTTGGGGAGCTTTGCACGGAATAGCTATGGTAATTCATAGAATTTGGAGTAGATTTAAAATAAAAATGAATAGATTTTTGGCTTGGTTTATAACTTTCAATTTCGTAAATATTGCATGGGTGTTTTTTAGAGCTAAGGATTTTGAAGACGCTTTGAAAGTTTTAAAAGGAATGTTCGCTTTAGACGGAGTTATTTTGCCATATTCTCTTTCTGAAAAATTTGCTTTTTTAGCCGATTATGGAATAGAGTTCAATAGAATTATGCCCAATATCGATGCCGGGAAAGAGGTGATTTTGATGCTTTTTGCGGTGGGTGCGGTGGCTCTGTTTGCTAAAAACAGTTATGAGTTTTTAATTAATTTCAAACCAAAAAGAGTCTATTTGGTTTTTACGAGTTTTCTTTTGGCCGTAGCTATTTTGAAACTCAATCAAATTTCGGAGTTTTTGTATTTTAACTTTTAGGAAAATTTAATGGTATGGAAGAGATACGTAGTCGGAGTGGCGCTTTTAACTTTCAGTTTCATATTTTTGGTAGCTGCCTTAAACTACGTAATCGATCCGTACTATATTTTTCATAGCGAATTTTTAAAAACCAATGAATATATCAATGAGAGATACAATAAAGTAGAATATCTAAGAAAAGCTCACACGAAATACAACTCTTACATTTTCGGATCTTCGAGAGCCTCTTGTTTGGTAAACGAGGATTTTGAGAGATATATTCCAAACAGCCGTTTTTACAATATGACCATGAGTGTAGCTACTTTGAGCGAAGAGAGCAGAATATTGGTTTTTATGATAAAAAACGGTTATAAGATAGATAATATCATTTTATCGGTGGATATGGATATCAATCTTCATTACGATTTTCATAATAACGACTATTTAAGGTATAACCACTATTTGATTACGAAGGAAAATCCTCTGCTTTTTTATTATAGATATTTAAGCGCTTTTTCTTATGAGGTGATGTGGGATAAGATAGAGGTAAATTTGGGAAAGAGAGAAAAGAGTCCTCACGCTTTTTACGATTTGGAAAATTCCGGCAGATTTTTTTTCAAAACTCAAGAGAAGAAGATAGCGAAAGATCAAAAGGCTTATATCAAAAGCGTACTGGATTTGAATATAAATAAAGTCTCGAGAGTGATAGTTTTGAAAGATAAAATTTTTGAAAAAAATATGGAAGCTTACAAAAATATCGTCTCTCTTTGCAAAAAACACGATATAAATCTTATAGTTTTGATTCCTCCTCACAACTATAACGTTATGAACAAAATGGATATAAATAGCTATTTGACTCTTTTAAAAAGAATGGCTGAGATTTATCCTTTTTGGAACTTTAGCGGTTATAATAGAGTTACTATGGATAATAGATATTTTTATGAAAGCGTTCACTTTAGACCTATTGTTAGTCCTTGGATAGCGGATAGGATTTTTGGAAAAGGCGATAAGGATTTTGGAGAGTATGTTACTAAAGATAATATAGATAATTATATCATTAAAAAGAAAAAAGAGATCAAAGAAGCCGAGAAAAAGTGGCTTTAATAAAATCGAACTTTTCATCTTCTAACGACTCCTTTTTATTAACACTGCGCTAACACTTCTTAATCATAATTTCATTATAGGTTTTTAAAGGTGAGGGGTAAAAACGAAAAAGGAGTTTGAGATGAATTTTGATAGAGTATTTGGGCTTTCTATAGCTTGGGCTACTTTGTTTACTACTTCTTTATGGGCGACACCCGAATTTGCGAGAGAACAAAACGCACAATGTTCGGTTTGCCATTCCAATATTCCTATGCTAAATGAAACCGGTAGGGAATTTTTAAGAAACGGTTTTAGGTTTTCGTCCGATGATCCTACAAGTATTCATAATATGTTAAAAGGCAAAAGTGACGGATCGAGACATATTCCTTTAGCTTTGATGTTAAGACAAAGTTACTCTTCAAATAACCACAAGGTCAGTGAGAAAGTCAAACTATATGCGGGTGGTACGCTTACTAAGAATGTTTCGTTTTTCGGCGTTACTCAAAAAGTATATAATCATCAAAGTAACTCCAACGCACCCGATTATTTTGAGCAAAAAGGCTCGAGAGCCTATTTTCAAGTGAATATGGAAGGCAGTAAGCATGTAGTTAGAGCAGGTTTACTATCTCCCTTCACGCAATTTGGAAATATAGAGAAAAGTTCTGCCGATAGCGGGTTGAAAGGCGGAGGAAATTCACAAGATCATTCTCAACAGTCCCAACAAGGTTATAATAAAAATAGCTATAGAAATTATAGACAAGGCGGTTACACTCAAGGTCAAGGAAAAGGTAATGGCCAAGGGCAAGGCCATGGTCAAGGACAAAGTAACGCTCAAGGTCATGGTAGCGGACAAGGCCAAGGTCAGGGACAAGGTCACGGCAGTGGTCGGCAAGGTCACGGTAATGGTCAAAATCGCTATAAAACACCTCTTCAAATCTCCTCTTTTGCCAAATTTAGAGGTATAGAGTATTCATATTTGTACGATTCCAAATGGTTGTTTCTATTCTCTTACGGAACTCCTGTCGATGAATCGAATCAAAACTCTCAAAGCGGACATAATCATAACAGTGGAAATATTGGAAACGGAAATTTCGGCTATTATAACTCTTCTCAAAGACAAAATAATTCAAACGATAGATATCAGTTTATAAGCGGTGTCAGATATACTACCGATAGCGGATATCATATAGGGCTGATGTATAATAAATTTAGTACCAAACAAGAAAATAGCTTTTCTCTCCTTTTGCCGATAGAAAAGGAGTTTGATAAAGTTATTTGGAACTCTACGTTAGTGTATAAAAATAATAAAATTCAAGATGATTATTACGGTATAGAAAACGCTATAAGCTACGCTCTTTCGGAAAACTCTTATATAAGAGCTATTTTCAATGCGGATAGAGATGAAAACAGTGATCATAACTACGGATATGCTTTGTCTTATAGCGGTATTTACAAATCTATGGTATTGTTTCATATAACCGCCGCAAGAAAGGATATGGCTAAAGGCGGAGATGACGATTTGGTAGAAGCTTCTATAAGCCTCTTTTTCTGATATAAGGAAAGCTAAAAAGCTTTCCTTATGTTATTTAAGCATATACCGATAACAATGAAGAATCGGAACTTGAAGAATCCGAAGAACCTGTCGCTTGATCGAAAATATCCATTATTGATTGCATATAATCTTCGCTATTTGTGAATTCTACGGATTTTATCTGCTCTTTTATTGCCGATCTTTGATCTTCGGGAAGAGATTTCATCATATCTTGCAGTTTCGTTCTATCTTCTTTCGATAGATTTTGCATCACTTCTTTCATTCCGTTGTTTCCGCCTCCATTGGCTCCTTTGTGCATTCCTTGCATACTTTGCATTTGAGCATGCATTCCGTTCATACCTTGTATTCCTTGCATTTTTACTCTCCTTATTTAAAAATGTATTTAATTATAATTAATTAGTGTTAATTAAGTATTAACGAAGAGGAGAATTTTTGCAAGAAGAGGTGAAAATAGTAAAAATTAGAGGCTAAAAAGCCTCTAATTATTGTTATCCCGAGGTAGCTATTCGAAGAATATCGTTATAGACGGTAAATAGCATAAGACTTAGAAGAAGTATCCAACCTCCTACGGTTAATTTATATAAAACTTCTTCGTTAGGAGGTTTTTTGAATATCATTTCATAAAGATTGAATATTATATGTCCTCCGTCGAGTGCGGGGATAGGAAGCAGATTCAAAACTCCGAGGTTTACCGAAATTAGAGCCGTTAGGCCAAATAGTGCCGTTATACCGACCGAAGCCGCTTGAGAAGTAACCTGAACTATCGATATGACTCCGCCCATTTGATTTAGAGGCACTATCCCTTCGATTAATTTTTGTAAGCCTTTTACGATCAGATAGGAGGCTTCTATCGTTTTATCGTATGCGTATTTTATGCTTTGTATGAAATTTAGATGCAAAGTTACCGTATCTCCGCTTGGCATTATTCCTACGGCTCTTCTTTTTACGCTCTCTCCGAAGATATTTTTTAGATCCGTAACTTTCGGAGTAACTTTAATTATTTTTATCTTATCTCCTCTTTGGATCGTAAAGATTAAAGGTCCTTGAGAGTTTTTTATAGCTTCGCTTAAGTCTCTCCAAGTTTTTATATCCATTCCGTTTATTTGGATTATTTTATCTTTCGGCTGCAAATGGGCTTTTTGTGCGGGTGAATCGGGAGCTACTTTGCCGATAACGGGAGCGAGCTCCTTTACTCCCATAAAAGCTATCGCCAGATACAGGATGAAAGCGAGAAGAAAATTGGCAAACGGTCCTGCCAGCAGAATAATGATTCTTTGCCACGGTTTTTTGGCGTTGTAGCTATCTTCGTCATTGCTTCTTTTTAGAGGATCGAGATCGTCTTGTCCTTTCATCTGGACATATCCTCCAAGAGGTATGGCGCTTAGGCAGTAGTTTGTTTTGCCGTACTTTTTGCAAAACAGCTTTTTACCGAATCCTATACTAAAAACTTCAACGGTTACGCCAAACATTCTTGCGGCCAGAAAGTGTCCGAGTTCATGAAAAAATATCAAGAATGAGAGAACTAAAATAGATACTATCAAACCCACTTTATTTTACTCCTTTTATGTAACCGCGAATATATTCAAATCCGGAATATAGAGTGATGGCTACCGCTATCCAAAGGAGTATCTCTCCTCCCGGCCAATTCATTATCAAAAATCCTATCGCAAACATCTGTGAGACCGTTTTTAGTTTGCCCAAAAAGGATGCGGCTATGCTTATACCTTCTCCCACCGCCGCCACTCTAAGGCCGGTTATGAAAAATTCTCTCGTCATTATCAAATAGATAGCCCAAGGGTTGGCTCTTCCTATATACATAAGGCCTAAAAATGCCGCCAATGTCAGCATTTTGTCGGCCAGAGGATCCAAAATCGCTCCAAGTTTCGTGATTTGATTCCAGTTTCTTGCTATGTATCCATCGAAAAAATCAGTGATACTCGCTATTACAAAAAGAAGAGCGGCGAAATAGTTTAACCAAGACGGGTGAACTCCTTCAAAAAGATCTCTATTTACCAAAAAGAGATACATCAAAGGAGCTATCAAAATCCTAATAAAAGCTAAAATATTGGGGAGATTTATCATCTAAAAGTGGTTCCTCCGTCCACTATTAGCGTATGTCCCGTAATCCATGAGGCTTTGTCGCTGCATAGAAATAGACACGCTCCCGCTATATCTTCTGGCTGTCCCATTCTATTTAGAGGAGATCTTTTTATAGTTTCGGCTTTTACCTCTTCGTAATTGGTAAAGGCTCTAAGAGCGTCCGTTTCTATAGGACCTCCGCTTACGGCGTTTACTCTGATATTTTTTTCTCCAAGCTCTTGAGCGGCATATTTCACCATCGTTTCAACCGCCGCTTTGCTTGATCCGTGGCCTGCGTAGTTGTCGATATAGACGAGATTTCCGGTAGAAGACATCGAGAGAATAACTCCGCCTCCCACTTTCTCCATTCTTTTTGCCGCCTCTTGAGCTCCTATCACGAAAGCCGTTACTGTCGCCGTGTAGATATTGTTTAGGCCTCTTGGTCTAAGTTTCATAAATTTTCCGTATCCGCCCACTACCGCTCTTCCGGAAATAATTGCGTTTGAGATGAAAAAATCGACTCTATCGAAATCTTCGTCTATCTGTTTGAAGATCTCTTTATACTGTTCCGGCTCTAAAATATTTAATTGGTAATATCTTGCTTTAACGGAATATTTCTCTTCGATATCCTCTTTGATTTTTTTGGCTTCCTCTTCGTTTGAGTTGTAGGTAAAGGCGATATTTACTCCGTTTTGAGCGAATTCGTAAACTATCGCTTTTCCTATTCCTCTCGTTCCGCCGCTTATTACTAAAGTCTTTCCTTTCATCTAAAAACCTTTAATGCTATATTTTTTCAAAGTCTCTTCAAGTCTTTTCATATTCTCTTTAGAAGGGGGTACCAAAGGGAGTCTGTATTCGAGATTGTCCAAAAGTCCCGCTATATGCATGGCCGCTTTTATGGGAATCGGATTGCTTTCGCAAAATAGATCTCTGTTTATCTCGAAAAGATGATCGTTTATGGCTCTTGCTTTTTCGAACTCTTTATCCATGGCGAAATGAACCAAAGCGGAGATTTCGTTTGGCAGGATGTTTGAAGTTACCGATATCACTCCCTTTCCTCCGTTTGCCAAAATAGGATAATTTATCATATCGTCGCCGCTAATTACGGCAAGCTCAGGGTTTTGGGAAACAAGCTCAATAGTTCTTGCCATAGATCCGGTGGCCTCTTTGATGGCATAAATGTTATCGAAATCTCTAACGAGTCTATTTACGGTATCTGGAAGCAGATCCACTCCCGTTCTTCCCGGTACGTTGTATAGCATTACGGGAATCTCTACGGCTTTGGCTATGGATGCAAAATGCTGATAAAGTCCCTCTTGGGAAGGTTTGTTGTAGTAAGGCGTTACCGAAAGTATGGCGTCGGCTCCGTTGGCTTCCGCAAATTGCGCCA
>JAADDG010000220.1 GCA_013154075.1 Campylobacterota bacterium
CGAAATCTTTGATTTTACTTGCGATAGGATTCGCTTTTACGGTAGAAGGTGCCGATTTTGCGGTAGAGAGCGCATCGAATATCGCAAGATCTCTTGGAGTTAGCGAATGGGTTATAGGGCTGCTTCTTGTAGCTTTCGGCACGAGTCTTCCCGAACTTGTAGTAAGCATAGTTGCCGCTTTGAAAAACAACGCGGATATGGCTATAGGCAACATCATAGGAAGCAATGTGGCGAATCTAAGTATAGTTTTGGGATCGGCGGCGATAGTAAATCCTCTAACCATAGATGTTCAAGCGAACCTTTTCGATATCATAGCGGCCGTTACGGTATCGATAATGCTCATATTCATAACCGCCAACAAACTCTATAACAAATCTGCGGGAATAGTGCTGCTTACCACAACCGCTTTGGTTTTGTATCACGCCATTTTAAACGGACACGCTTAGAGATATGAGATATCTATTTATTTGTAATAGATTTGATCCTTTTATAAAAGAGCTGCAAGAGGCTTTGATAAAAAAGGGAGCGGAAATCACCGTTTTGCAAATAAACGGTCTTAGAGTATTTAAAAATTTACAAAAAGAAGAGTTGCAGATAAAAACTCCGGTAGACTTTTTAAAAGATATTCCGAAATTAAAAGTTATTCACAAAATATTCTCCCTAAATAAAGCCATATTCTCTTTTGAAGGATTCTTCGATCACATAGTGCTTTTCTTTTATGATTGGAGAGTAGGTTTTTTGCTTCCCTCTATCGATAAAAAGAGCAAAAAACTCTCTTTATATCTAAATAGAGGTTACAATATCGATAAAAAAATTCTACACAAAATAGATAATCTCATAGTTACCGACAATATAACAGCGGAGAGTTTTAAGAAAAATTTAGACGAAAATTTTTCAAAAAAGTTAAAAATTCTGCCTAAAATAGTCAATTTCGATAGAGTAAAAGAGATAAAAAACAAAAGTGTTACGAAAAGTATCTACTGTGATATAAGAGAAGTTAAAAAGATAGAAGACTTTATAAAAAGTATTGAAAACTTAAATTATGAATTCATATTTCCTCTAATAGGAGAGCCTCTTGAAAGAAGAAGGAAGATTGAAATTATTTTAAACAAAAGCACTATTTCATACAAAATACCGAAAGGCTTCATCTCTTTTGAAAAGAATTACGAACTTATAGCAAACTCCGAGGCGGTAATCGCTTTTTGCAATCCTCAAAACTCGGATACGATTCAATTATCGCTCTTTGCAAATAAATTTATATTAATTTTGGAAAAATATTTTTCATTCTTCAGTAAAAATAAGTTTCATTTTGTTACAATTCACAATATGGGCGAAATCGGTAATTATTTTAAAGAGATAAATAAATTAAATAAATTCTCCAAAACAAATAAGAATGAAGCGATAAAAGAGTTCTCTTCAAAAGAGATAGCGAACAAATTCATAAAGATATTGGAGAAGAAGTGAAGATAATCGATACTCATTGTCATCTTGACGATAAAAGTTTCGATCAAGATTTGGATAAAGTTATAAAAAGAGCTAACGAAAATAGCGTCATAGGCTTCGTAATTCCGGGAGCGGATCCTAAAGATTTGCAAAAAGCGAAAGAGATATCCTATAAGTATGAAAATACATATTTTGCCATAGGGGTGCATCCCTATCACATAGAAGATTACGATGAAGAGCATCTGCTTAGTTTTGCAAATGATCCTAAATGTATAGCAATTGGCGAGTGCGGTCTTGATTATTACAGACTGCCTAAAGATAAAGATGAAAAAGAGAAAATTAAAAAAGCTCAAAAAGATATTTTCATAAAACAGATAAATTTAGCCAAAAAGTTGAAAAAACCGTTAATCGTTCACATCAGAGAAGCGACTCACGACAGCAAGGAAATTTTAATAAAAGAAAATGCCAAAGAAGTGGGAGGCGTATTGCACTGTTTTAACGCAAGCGAAGATCTATTGGAGCTTGCAAAACATAATTTTTATTTCGGAATAGGAGGAGTGGTTACGTTTAAAAACGCAAGAAAGTTGGTTGAGATCCTTCCGAAAATTCCTTTGGATAGAATCGTGGTGGAAACGGATTCGCCATATTTGACACCGCATCCGTTTAGAGGCAAAAGGAACGAACCTTTTTACACTACGCTGGTTTTGAGGAAGATAGCCGAGCTGTTAAATAAAAATTACGAAGAGATAGCCGATATCTGCTTCAAAAACAGTGTAAGACTATTTAAAGAATTCCAAAATATAAAAGGATAGTTTAAAATGAAAAAATTATTGATTTCTTTGATCGTTTTCTACCAGACATGTTTCGGTTTTTTCGGAATGGATGAAAACTTCGAAAAAGAGATCGAAATACTCCAAACTTTGGATATAGATCCCTCTTTTGCAAGAAACGATCTGTTTTTGTCTATGAAAGAAGACGTGCAAAAAAGCCAAATAAACGCCCTTTTGAAAGTTTTGAAAAAAGGGTATCCGTTTATAACCACCCTACAAAATATGATAAGCGAATCTAAAATTCCAAAAAGCTTTCTATATCTTGCGATGGTGGAATCGAACTTCTCTCCGGAAGCAAAATCGAGAGCAAAAGCGGCCGGACTTTGGCAGCTGATGCCGAAAACGGCAAAAAAACTCGGACTCAAAATAAATAGATACGTCGATGAAAGATTCGATCCGGTCAAATCGACAAAAGCGGCTATAGATTATCTCACTTTCTTACATAAAAGATTTAAAAAATGGTATCTTGTAGCCATAGCTTACAACTGCGGAGAAGGGGCTTTGGCAAAAGCTATCAAAAAAGCCAAAACCGACGATCTAAATGTTCTCTTGGATCCCGATAAAAAGTATATCCCGAAAGAGAGCAGAAACTACATCAAAAAAATTCTTTTGATGAGCCATATAGCCAATAATATAGATCTGATAATCAAAAAAGAGGCTACGTTCCTGTTAAATAGAGATAAAAACAGCTTTCTTCAAAGCATAGAAGTGGATAGAGGCGTCGATCTAAGAAAGTTAGCAAAAGAGTACGGAATATCATACAGCGAACTTAGATATTATAACGCTCATATAAAAAGAGGATATATCCCCAAAAATATAAAAAATTGCAACGTCTATATTCCGTCCGCATCACTCGATTATATAGCAAAATACGCTAAAAAAAGCTTCAAAAAAAGACCAAGAAGAATCAAATACAAAGTCAAAAAGGGTGACACTTTAATTAAAATAGCCAAAAAATTCAAAACTAAAGTAAGATTGATCAAATTGGCCAATAACCTTAAAACTCCAATCATAAGAACGGGGAAGTCAATTGTTATTCCGAGGTAGAACTCTTTTATTACTCTTACCGATAGCCCTCTTTTTAGGATGTAGCAGATATCAAGGGGGCTATTATCACGGAGGTATGAACAACTCCAAGGCTATGCATAGAGCCACCATGCGCCCCTACTACGTAGGAGGCAAAAAATATTACCCATCATCGGTGAGAATAGGAACCAAATATAGAGGAATAGCAAGCTGGTATGGAGACGATTTTCACGGAAATCTCACCTCCAACGGTGAAAGATACAATATGTTTTCTTATACGGCGGCTCACAAGACCCTTCCTATGAATACGATGGTAAAAGTGACGAATCTAAGAAACCACAAAAGCGTAGTGGTTAGAATAAACGACAGAGGACCGTTTGTCCCAAACAGAATCATAGACCTATCATACGCCGCCGCCAAAACTTTGGGTATGATATCTACGGGAACGGCTCCGGTAGAGATTACGGTGCTCGGATTCAACGGCAAGATCTACTCTTCCAAACCGGTTCATAAAACGACGCTGATAAATTCGCCCAAAAAAATAGCAACAAAAACGACCGAATATATTGCCAAACCTCAATTTGGAGAATTCGGAGTTCAAATAGGAGCTTTCAAAGATTTAAAAAAAGCCAATGCATATAAGAAAAGATACAACAACTATTTAAATAGATATTATGCCATCATAGAGAGATCCCACGATAACGTTTTTGAAGTCTATAGAGTCATTTTAAAAGGTTTTAAAAACGAAAAAGAGGCAAGAGACTTCATAAACTCCTCCAAAATTCCAAACGCCTTCATAGTAAAAAACTAAAGGACAGAGATGACTAAAATCAAAAGAGAGACCAAGGAGACTCAAATAGAGCTCTCTTTGGAAGTTTACGGAGAGGGAAAAAGCGAAATAGATACAAAAATAGGCTTTTTCGATCATATGCTCGAGTCACTCGCAAAACATGCCCTTTTTAATCTGAAAATAGAGTGCAAAGGAGACATCCACGTAGATTTTCATCATACGGTAGAAGATGTAGGGATAGTTTTGGGACAGGCTATCAAAAAAGAGATATACCCGATAAAAAATATAGAGAGATTCGCAAATAGCGTAGTGGTTATGGATGAAGCGGCGGTGGAGTGTGCGATAGATACCTCAAATAGAGCGTTTTTGGTTTACGATCTGCCTCTTGAGAACAAAATAGGAGAGTTTGACGCGGAACTTGTGGAAGAGTTTTTTAGGGCTCTCGTATTCAACGCCTCCCTAACCGCTCATATCATTTATCAAAGAGGCAAAAACCGCCACCATATAGCGGAAGCGGCTTTCAAAGCTTTTGCGGTGGCTTTCAGAAGAGCTTTGTATAAAAACGAAAGAGCGGCAGTTCCGAGCACGAAAGGAGTTTTATGATAAAACTGATAGTCTTGGATGTAGACGGATGCATGACAAACGGAGCGATATCCTATCTCTCGAACGGAGATGAGATGAAGTCTTTTAATGTAAAAGACGGTCTTGCCATAGCTTCGTGGATTCGCATGGGAAGAAAAGCGGCCATAATAACCGGAAGAGTCTCCTCCATCGTTACCAGAAGAGCCAAGGAGCTTGGAATCTGTCATCTTTATCAAAATGTAAAAGATAAAAAAGCCAAATTGGACGAAATAGTAAAAAAAGAGAACATCTCTTTAGAGGAAGTGGCCGTCATAGGAGACGATCTAAACGACTACAAAATGTTAAAAGAGGCCGGCTTATCCTTCGCTCCGGCGGATGCCTCCTTTTATATAAAAAATATAGTAAACGTCGTTTTAAATAAAAAAGGCGGAGAGGGAGCCGTTAGAGAGATGATAGAGTATATAATCAAAAAAGAGAATCTCGAAGAGGAGTTTTTAAGACTTTGGGTTTAAAAATATTTATAACGTTCATCTTCGTCTATATGGCCGCCATAGGCTACCTTACCGTATCCAAAGAGAAATTTATAAAAAAAAGCGCCGAAAAAAGAGAGAAAATTCCTCTAATAGAGTTTAAAAATATTAAAAATTACCATATAACAAAAAGCGGAGTGGATACAATCGTAAAAGCCAAAGAAGCCTTGAGATTTAAAGATCATGACGAAATAAAAGAGGTGGACATCTTAACTTTCTATAGAGAACAAAAAGAGATTCTAAAAGCGAAACAAGCAAACCTCAAACAAAACAAAATTTTCCTCTACGGAGACATATTCTATCAAAACGAAGAGGGAATCACTCTAAAAAGCCAAAAAATGGAGTATGATATAAAAAATAAAATCATCTCTTCCAAAACCCCTTTTACCCTAAATAGTAAAAAGGCTCTGATTACGGGAGAATCATTTGTTTATAACAGGCAAAAAGGTATAATAAAAGCTACAAAAATAGAAGCGACAATAAAAGAGACGGAAAAAATATGAAAAAGCTTTTTTTGATAATAACATTTCTTGCCATATCCCTTTTGGGTGAAGAGGTTCAAATTACCGCAGACAGTTTTCAAGCCGACGAAATAAACAAAATCTCCACATTCGAAGGCAACGTCGAAATAACGAAGGGCAAAGATAAGATAGAAGCCAAAAAACTCGTCATCTTATTCGATAAAAACAACAAACCTATAAAATATACGGCAGAAGGTAATCCGAAATTTAAATTTTTCATAAAAGATAAAGAGTACGAAGGCAAAGCCGATAAAATAATCTACACTCCAAACGACGGAAAATATCTACTGATAGGAAACGTCTTTGTCGTAGAAAAGACGGAAAATAGAAAAATATACGGAGACAGACTCGAACTTGATAAAAAAAGCGGAAAAATAAAGATCTCCGGAGGCAAAAACAAACCCGTAAAATTCATATTCAAAGTACAAGAAAAATGATAAAGATAGTAAAAGCCGACTTCCTAACCTCAGCCACTTCTATCAAAGATTCCGTAAGCGAGGGCATAAGCGAAGCGGTATTTTTAGGTAGAAGCAATGTGGGAAAAAGCAGTTTTATAAACTCTCTAACCGATAGGAAAAATCTTGCAAAAAGCTCGTCCACTCCGGGCAAAACCAAACTTATAAACTTTTTTGATATAACTTTTATGGACGATGAGACGAAAGAGAAATATATAGCAAGATTCATAGATCTCCCGGGGTTCGGATACGCAAAAGCCTCCAAAGATCAAAAAAAAATATGGCAAAAGAATCTGACCGAATTTATAGAAAAAAGAAAATCGATAAGGTTATTTATCTTTTTAAGGGACGCAAGGCACTTCGAGCTTCCCATAGATTTGGAAGTTGAGAAGTTTTTAGAAAATCTAAAGAGAAAAGATCAAAAAATAATTCAAATATTTACAAAATCGGATAAACTAAAGCAAAAAGACATAAGCGCTTTGAAGAAAAAATATCCTGATGCCATTTTGGTATCGAACCTAAAAAAGAAAAATATAGACAAAGCGAGAGAAGAGATTTTCAAAGGACTTTTTTCATAAATGAGTATCAAATATATAAAACCTACTCTTTTAGATATACAAGATATGCAAGAATTGGTAAGACCTGAAGTGGAAGAGGGGATCATTCTCCCACGAAGCGACGATGAAATCGCCACAAACATAAGATCCTATTTTCTGGCAAAAGAGGAAGATAAACTGGTAGGTTTCACCGCTCTTCATATCCACAGTCCCAACCTTGCGGAAATAAGAAGCCTTATAGTCGATAAAAACTATAGAGGCAGAGGAATAGGAAAAGCCTTAGTTAGGGAAGCCGTTAAAGAAGCAAAAAAACTAAAAGTTAAAAAACTCTTTACACTCACATATCAAAAAGAGTTTTTCGAAAAAGAGGGATTTAAAGAAATAGCCAAAGAGAGCCTTCCGGAACACAAAATTTGGGCGGATTGTATCAAATGCAAACATTTTCCGATATGCAACGAAATAGCTCTTATCAAAGAGTTATAGTCAAAATCCTAACCGCCGGCATACTCGTTTTATATGAGGCTTTAACTTCGGCATACCCATTTTTGCCTTCTCTTTTTGGAGTCTTTTTCGTATATCTTTTATTCTATTTCGATAGCAAACTAAGATTTTACGAAATTACCTACTCCTTTTTGTATCTAACGATCTATGAGCTTGATAAAGGCTTTTATCTTTTCTCTTTTATAATATTTTTTATAATTTATTACAATTTTGTAAAAGACGAAATCAAAAAGTATATATTTTGTAAAGGATGTCTTGCGTTTTTTTACACTCTTACCGGCTATTTGGGATATTACTTAATCAACTTCATAATCGCTTTCATTTTAAACGATCCCAAACCTATTTTAGGATATGATAATATTTCTTATTTTACAAATATATTTATAGATACTTTTTTAGTTCTACTAATTTTTAAAAAGAAACTATGAAATTCAGAATAGCGATACTCATATATATCTTCATAACCGTTTGGAGTATATTGCTTGTAAAAATATACTATCTTAGCATCAAATCCAATACCTATTACGAAGCGATAGCTCAACAAAATATCCAAAAAATAGAGTATCTTCTACCTATTCGAGGAGTCATAAAAGATCGAAACCAAACGCTGATAGCCGCCAACAAAATAGGTTTCAGCATCTCCGTCATTCCGGGACTTACAAAAAAATCAAAAAGAGAGATTTTAGAAAAAACCATAGACTTCATAGTAAAAAACTATCCAAAATTCAAAAAAGAGAAACTTCTAAAGATATATAAAAGAGAGGACTCGTTTTACAATCACGATCCCATAACGGTGGTAAACTTCATTCCATACAACGATATGCTACCTAACTTTGCAAAATTCTATCTAAACGAAAATATCGTGCTATCTCCGGTAACCAAAAGATTCTACCCCTATAAAGAGCTTGCATGCCACTTGATAGGATACGTAGCGAAAGCGAACAAAAAAGAGACAAAAAAAGACGATGTAGCCAAAAAAACCAAATATATCGGAAAAACCGGACTTGAAAAATACTACAACGAAGAGCTTCAAGGAACTTTGGGCTACAAAAGCATAAAAATAAATGCCTATAACGAAGCTTTGCAGGAGATGGACAAGGTTCTGCCCACCTCAAACGATATAACCCTCTCTTTGGATATGAGATTGCAAAAATATATCAATAAAAACTTCAAAAACATAAACGGCGTCATTATAGTAATGAACGCCAAAAACGGCGAAATTTTAGCCGCCACAAGCTTTCCGGAGTACGATATAAACATCTTTGTAAACGGAATTTCCCAAGAAGAGTGGGACAAACTCAGATTCGATCCCAACCACTCTTTGGTAAACAAGATCACAAAAGGTCTCTATCCTCCGGGATCCACCATCAAAATGGCTTCAGCCATAGCCTTTCTCGATTCAAAACTCGTAACTCCCGAAGAGACGGTATTTTGTACCGGAGAAGTCGAGGTGGGGAATAGGAAATTTAGATGCTGGAATATCTACGGACACGGTACGGTAAATCTTGAGAGAGCCATTAGAGAAAGTTGTGACGACTATTTTTATAAAGAGAGCCTTAAAGTCGGTATAGACAATATAGCTCCCGTTTATAAGAGATTCGGTTTCGGACAAAAAACGAGAATAGATTTGCCAAACGAATTCATAGGAACCGTTCCTAGCAGAAAATGGAAAAAGAAAAAGTACAACAAACCTTGGTATAAGGGAGAGACTCTAATTACGGTAATAGGACAGGGAAATTTTCTCGTAACACCGATTCAAATAGCGAGATATACCGCCCTTTTAGCCACAGGCAAACTTCCAACTCCCCATCTTGCCGTAAAAGTGGGCGACACTCCCACGGGCTTTCCGATAAAAGATATCCTAACCCCTTATGAAAAAAGCATTCTCCCTATAATCAGAAAAGCGATGTATGAAGTATGCAACGATCCGAGAGGAACCGCCACAAAACACATAACTACCGAAGTAACGATCGCCGGTAAAACCGGAACGGCTCAAGTTACCGGACTCTCCCAAAAGGAGAAAACAAGAATCAGAGAAGAGGATATGGAATATTACAAAAGATCTCACGCATGGCTTACCACTTACGGCCCTTACGACAATCCTCAATACGTAGTTACCGTCTTGGTAGAGCACGGCGGACACGGAGGAAGCGCGGCAGGACCGATTGTGAGCAAAATATACGACAAACTTGTAGATCTCGGATACATAAAACTTCCGCAAAAAAATACAAAACATAAAAAGAAGAGGAGAAAATGAAAAAAATTCTTTTGATTATAACTATCGTTTTAAACGTTTTAGCTCATCCTCAATCAAACAATCAAAAAAACGATATCAAACAAATTATCAGCTCTAAAAACTACGAACTAGAAAGCGAAAAGTATAAAAACATAACGATAAAAACCTATTTTTTCGAAAAAGATAGCAAACTTGCAAAAAAATATATAAAAAAAGCTATCCGATACATCAAATTTTATGAAAACCTGATAGGAGAATACCCCTTTAAAGAACTAAACATTGTAGAGATCGATAAACCGGTAGGCTACTCGATCCCAAAATATATATTTTTAAACTCTATGCTTGTTTCAAAAGATTTTATCATAGAGAGATCCCTAAGACATGAGATAGTACATCAATGGTTCGGAGAGGCGGTATTAAACAAAACTCACGACTACATAGAGGGTCTAACCACTTATCTATCGGACTACCTTTACGAAAAGGAAAATAGAAAAGATCTTGAATTTCGGAAAGATATTCTAAACGAATATCCCATTTTCGTAGATGAAAAAAAGGAGTTTCCGCTAAAAGATTTCAAAGGAAGGTTTGATAGAGCCTCCATGCTGATAGGGTATGGAAAAGGATTTTTTGTTTTCTATATGATGGAAAATGAGCTTTCAAAAGAGCTATTTTTTAAAAAATTAAAAAAATTTTATAAAAAATATAGATTTAAAGACACCTCCTACAAAGATGTATGCAACTTCTTTGCAAAAAGCTTCTCTCAATGGTTTGAGAAAAAAGGAATGGCGGAGATAGAGATAAAAAATCTAAAAACCACCTTTTTTGACGACAAATTTCAAATAGATTTTCAAATAGATCAAAAAAGTAACTTCTCTTTCTCTCTTCCTATAACGATAATTACCGAAAAAGATGAGATAAACAAAAAAATAAAAATAGATAAAAAATCTAAAAACATCTCCCTCAAAGTAAAAGACAGACCTCTTAAAATGATTGTGGATAAAGATCTAACTATTTTTAGAAAATTGTCTCAAAAAGAGAGTTATAAAATATTAGGCAA
>JAADDG010000184.1 GCA_013154075.1 Campylobacterota bacterium
TATAATAGACCGATTTTTATTTTTAGGATATTTATAAATTTAAGTTTGGAGTAAAAATGCAAAAAAACATAAAATACGTTTCATTAGGTTTCGCATCTACACTGCTTGCGGCCTCATTGATCTTTTCTCCTTCTCTATTCGCTAAAGCCGATATCAAAAAAGAGTCTGCCGAAAAGAAACTTGAAGCTTTAGCGAAATTCACTAAAGTTATAACGCTGGTAGAAAAATATTACGTTGACGAACTTAATATAAGCGATATTATAGATAAAGCGATTTCCGGGCTTTTGACAAATTTGGACGCCCATTCTTCATTTTTGAATAAAAAAAGTTATAAAGAGCTTCAAATTCAAACCGAAGGGGAGTTCGGGGGTCTTGGAATAACCGTAGGTATAAGAGACGGTGCTTTGACCGTTATCGCTCCTATCGAAGATACGCCGGCTTACAAAGCGGGGCTTAAAGCGGGAGATATCATTTTAAAAATCGGTGACAAATCGACTTTAAATATGACTTTGGATGAAGCCGTTTCACTTATGAGAGGAAAACCTAAAACAGATATAGTTCTAACCATTATAAGAAAGGGTGAAACGAAACCTCTAACCGTAAAAATAACCAGAGATATTATAAAAGTAAAATCCGTTTATTCCAAAATGGTAGAGGGAACCAAAATATTGTATTTAAGAGTTACCAATTTTGACAAAAAGGTGGAAAGAGACGTCAGAAAAGCCATAAAAGCTCACAAAAATATAGAGGGAATCGTTTTGGATCTTAGAAACAATCCCGGAGGTCTTTTGAGCCAAGCTGTGGGGCTTGTGGATCTTTTTGTAGACAAAGGCGTGATCGTTTCTCAAAAAGGAAGAGCCGAAGGGGAGAATGAAGTTTATAACGCTTCGGAGATTACGACCGTGTATAGAGGGCCTTTGGTTGTGTTGGTAAACGAGGGAAGCGCGAGTGCGAGCGAGATTGTAAGCGGTTCTTTGCAAGATCACAAAAGAGCCGTAATTGTAGGACAAAAGACTTTCGGTAAAGGAAGCGTTCAGGTAATTATGCCTTTGGATAAGGATGAGGCTTTGAGACTTACTATCGCAAAGTACTATTTACCGAGCGGAAGAACGATTCAAGCTGTGGGGGTTACTCCGGATATCGAAGTTTATCCCGGTAAAGTTCCACATGAAGAGGATAAGCTTGCTATAAAAGAGAGCGAACTTAAAAAACATCTAAAAAACGAGCTTGAAAAAATCGAAGGTAAGAAAAAGAAGAAAAAAGAGACAAAACTTGAGAAAGATAGAAAGAAAAAATTGATCACCAAAGAGGATATCTTAAATGATCTTCAATTAAAGAGCGCTATAGATACCATAAAAGTCTTGGAGATTTCCAAATCCGAGAATAAAAGCGCTTCAAAGAAGAGTAAAAAGAAAAACTAAATTAAATAAGAAAATAAGGGCGGAAAATGCAGCAAAAAGAGCTTTTGTACGAAGGAAAGGCCAAAAAGCTTTATAAAACGGATGACGAGAATCTTTTGATAGCCGAGTTTAAGGATGATTTGACGGCTTTTAACGCTTTAAAAAAGGGTTTTGAAGAGGGAAAAGGAGCGCTAAACGCGAAAATAAGCGCCAAGATTTTCAAAATGCTTGAAGAAAACGGTATCAAAACCCACCTTGTAGAGGTTTTGGACGATAGAAGACATCTTGTTAGAAATCTAAAGATCATTCCCATCGAAGTTGTAGTAAGAAACATAGCGACGGGATCTTTGACAAAGAGACTCGGAATCAAAGACGGCACCGTTCTTCCTTTCTCTTTAGTGGAGTTTTACTATAAAGATGATGATTTGGGAGATCCTTTGATAAACGATGAGCACGCTTTGCTTTTGGAGCTTGTGGAGCATGAGAATGAGCTTGAAGAGTTAAAGAGGCTTGGCAGAGAGATAAACGTTATTATGAAGAACTATTTTGCAAAAAGAGGTTTGAAGCTGGTCGACTTCAAACTTGAATTTGGAAAAGATAGTGAGGGTAAAATCTATTTGGCCGATGAAATAAGCCCCGATAGCTGCAGATTTTGGGATATGGAGACAAATGAGAAACTTGATAAGGATAGATTTAGAGAGGGGCTTGGCGGTGTGAAAGTCGCTTATGAAGAGGTGCTAAAAAGAATTTCAGAGGATATTAAATGAAAGTGGTAGTTAACGTTAGTTTGAAAGAGGGGGTTTTGGATCCTCAAGGAAAGGCGGTTCATCACGCTTTGGGCTCTTTAGGATTTGACGAGGTTAACGGCGTGAGAATAGGCAAGAGAATAGTTTTGGATGTTGACGGAGAAGATAAAGAGAAAATAAAAGAGAGAGTCAAAACTATGTGCGAGGAGCTTTTGGCAAATACCGTTATTGAAGATTATTTTATAGAGGTGGAGTGATTATGAGAGCCGCCGTAGTGGTTTTTCCCGGAACGAATTGTGAATTTGACACAAAATACGCTTTGGAGAAGATCTCTTTCGATGTCGAGATGGTTTGGCATAAAGAGGAGAGTTTGTCTGAAAATATAGATTTGGTCGTTTTGCCGGGAGGCTTTAGCTATGGAGATTATCTAAGAAGCGGGGCTATAAGCAAATTCTCTCCCGTTATGAAAGCGGTAGGGGAGTATGCTGAAAATGGCGGCTACGTTCTTGGAATCTGTAACGGTTTTCAGATACTTTTGGAATCTCATCTGCTTCCGGGTGCTATGATGAAAAATAAAAACGTTCATTTTATCTCCAAATATCACGGCCTAAAAGTGGTGAGTAATGAAAACAGGTTTCTATCCAAAACGAAAGTCGGGGATATTTTGAGAATTCCTATCGCTCACGGAGAGGGTAACTACTATATCGACGAAGAGGGTTTAAAAAGGCTCTATGATAACGATCAGGTGCTTTTGACCTATTGCGATGAAAACGGAGAAGAGCTAAATCCGAACGGTTCCGTGGATTCCATTGCCGGAATATGTAATGAAAAGAAGAACGTTTTCGGGCTTATGCCTCATCCCGAGAGGGCTGTTGAGTCTATTTTGGGATCGGAGGACGGAATAAAAATGCTTGAAGGTTTTCTTGGTTGAAGATCTTTAGATATTTTTTGACCTTTTTGGCTTTGACTCTTCTTTTAGCGAAATTTGCCGCAGCGGAAGAACCTTCCGTATTTGACGATTATGCGGAGGATGACGGAAGCGTATCCTTTCCTTTACCGAAAAGTCTTCAAAAAAATTTAAATAAAGATATTAGAAAAAAGCCCGTTGCAAAGACCGAGGAGGAGATCGAGAGAAGTTTGGGAAAACGAATCACTCCTCCCCCTTCTTCTTCTTTGACGCCTAAAGCAAGAGCTCAATCTCTATTTCTATCTTTTTATAATGTTCCAAAGAGAGTTTATGTAGGTGAAATTTTCCCTGTCTCTTTAAAGAGTATAGCCGTATTTAGCGATCTAAAGAGTCTAAATTTTTCTTTAGTGGGAGGAAGGGATTATAAACTTTTGAATCCCGAAGCTCTTTTTGAAAAAATTGACGAAAACGAGTATAAAATCACTCTCTATTTCAAGCTAACCTCCCCGAGCGCGAAAATTCCTTCTATCAAAGTAACGGCTGTCGATAATGGAGGATACAGTGAGAGCTCCGTTATTTCGGTAAAAAATCTTAAAGTGGTTCCTATTAGGAAAAGCAAGGATTTTTGCGGAGTTTTGGCTGATTCTTTGAAAGTGCTTCGTTACAAGACTACGAGATTTGATGAAAATAGTTATATGTTTGTAATGAAGATAGAAGCAAAAAGAGCCAATGTGGAAGATTTTCATCTTGAATGGGTTTTGAGAGATAAGATAGAGAGTAAAGAGGGGGATTTTTTAGATTCCAAATTTATCTATTTAGCTTTCATTCCCGAAACTACTCAAAGATTTAATTTTAAGTATTTTAATTTAAAAGAGGGAAGATTTGAATCTTTCTCTTATCCCGTTAAGCTTGAAAAAGAGGAGCTTAGCACTCAGATAGAGCTAAATCCAAAAGCGAGCAAATTTGATATCTATAAAAATATTTTTCTCTCCGTTATCGCTTTTATATTTTTGCTTCTCTTTTTCTTCAAAATCAAAAAGAGCAAATTCGCCGCAATCGTTTATCTGATGATATCTTTGGCTATTTTTGCATATGTAATAAAAGATGAGCTTCCTTTCTCCGACGTTACGCTTAAGAAGGGAGCGAAAGTGAAGATTTTGCCTACTACCAACTCCACTATTTTCTATACTGCGGATAAAAAGATAAGAGTGAAAGTTTTAAATAGAGTGGGGCATTATTATAAAGTGGTTTTACCTAACGAAGAGATAGGATGGGTTAGAGATGAAGATCTTGAATAAACTTAGAGCATTTTATGTATTGATAGAGTTCTCTTTAACCGTAACGGGTGTAATAATTTTGATGTATTTTTTTCCAAATAAAAATAGAGAGATTAGAAGAAAGTGGGCTAAGCTTCAATCCAAACTTATAGGATATAAAATAATTCAAAAAGGCAAGATAGATCCCGAGGCTAATCTTCTTCTTATTAATCATCAAAGTCTTTTGGATATTGTCGTTTTGGAAGATATTCATCCGGCTAATTTGGCTTGGGTCGCAAAAAAAGAGATAGAGAAAATGCCGGTTTTCGGGCATATTTTAAAGCCTCCGAAAATGATAGTGGTGGATAGAGAGGATAGAAAATCTTTAATAAAACTACTAAAAGATGTAAAAGACAGATTAAAAGACAATAGAGTCATAGCTATTTTTCCTGAAGGTACGAGAAGTAAGGGCGATAGGCTTTTGAAGTTTAAAAAAGGGCCTAAGTTTTTGGCCGAGAAGCTCTCTTTGAAAGTTCAGCCGGTTGTAGTGGTCAATACGAGAGCCGTTGTGGATTCCAAAAGTTTGGAAGTGGATGTAAGCAAACCCGTAAAAGTTATCTTTTTGGACTCTTTCTATCCTTCTGAGAGAGGTGAAGATTGGTATGAGAAGATGAGAGATGATATGGAGAGAGTTTTGAAAAAGGAGCTTGAAGAGTCATAATCTGCTCTTATTTTATACAATTTGAAATTTCCCTCTTTTTTGCCTGCCTATTTTTTAATCACTTATTTAAATGAAAATTTCAAAAATTTAACTATAATGTTATGAAATTTTATATAAAGGGTGGTTAATGGACGCAAGTGTTTTCAGTTACGTTGTCGATACTCTTTTTGCTCTTTTTGCGATGACGCTTATTATTTTGATGGTGCCCGGTTTTGCGATGCTTGAGGCGGGGCTTGTCAGAACCAAAAACGTTACTACCGTTTTGATGGTAAATACGATGATCTATTCGGTAGCCTCTTTTTGTTTTTTGCTTGTGGGTTATTTGGTGGCTTTCGGCTCGTGGGATCATAATACCGATATGAGCAAATGGGCCGTTTTTCTTTTTCAAATGGCTTTCGTCGGCAAAGTAGTAAACATCATGAGCGGCGGTGTGAGTGAAAGAACCGCTATTATTCCTCTAACTATTTTTACTATTATCATGTCGGCTTTGATTTATCCTTTTATCGTAAACATTACGTGGGGAGCCGGGACTCTTTTTCATTTGAATATGTATGATTTGGCCGGATCTACGGTGATTCATTCGACTGGCGGATGGGCTCTTTTGGCCGCTATTTTGATAATAGGTCCGAGAAAAGGAAGATTTGTAGACGGCAAGATCAAAGTTATTCCCGCTTCGAATATTCCTTTGGTAGTTTTGGGAGCTTTCTTGCTTTGGATCGGATGGTTCGGATTCAACGGCGGATCCGTAGGGGCGATTTCGAGCAAAGAGAATGCCGATGCGGTGGCTTTGACCGTTATGAATACGAATACCGCCGGACTTGCCGGAGCCATAATCGTTATGATTTTGGTATATCTAAAATATAAGAAATTTGACATCACTATGATTTTAAACGGTGCTTTGGGAGGATTGGTCGCTATCACCGCGGGAGCCGATAAGTTTGGAATATATACTCCTATAATAATCGGAGCGATAGGCGGCGTTTTGGTTTTTTATGCGGTTCCTTTCTTCGATAAATTAAAAATAGACGATCCGGTGGGTGCTCTTTCGGTTCACTTGGTAAACGGTATTTGGGGGACGCTTGCTGTCGGAATTTTTGCTTCCGATGTTTCGCTTTTCGATCAGATAGTTGGAATCGTAGTTGTGGGAATTATCGCTTTCGTATCCTCTTATGCGGTTATTTTTGCGATAAATAAATTTATGAAATTTAGAGTCGATGACGATACTCAAACCGAAGGTTTGGACGTAGAGCTTTGCGGAATCGAATCTTATCCGGAGTTTAAAAGAGCCATCTAACGTAAATTTCGAGGGCTTTTGCCCTCTTTTTTCCTCTTTATGCTACAATAATCTCTTCTTACTTTCCTCAAAAAAAGGTTTTTATGGAAAATATCAAATATAAAGATAAATTTGAAAAATTTATACAAAATAGCAGATTCAAAAAATTAACAAAAAAAGATAGAGAATTTCTTGAAAAGTTCGCCTACTCTTATAAACTCTCTTATCAAGAATTGAGAACTTTGATAGATATAGCCGTGGATTTCGGTATGTGGAGAGAAAAGGGACTTTGGGAGCTTGTCTCTTTGGAAGATAAGCCTAAAAATCCTAAAGTCGAGAAGAAAAAAATAATAGATAAGATAAAAAAGAGATGGGAAGAGCTCAAATACTCTCCTATGAAATTTGATAATTTTAAATTTTACAAGCCTCGAAAAATATCTTTAAACAGTGTGGAGAAAAAGGAGCTTGGTTTCGGTAGCTGTCCCGTAGCTTCGATAAGAACAAGATGCTGCAATCTTTTGACGCTCGATGCGGTGGAAAGCTGCGGTTTTGATTGTAGTTATTGTTCCATTCAGTCTTTTTATAATGAAGATAAGATAGTTTTCGATAAGAATTTCAAAGAAAATCTACAAAAGATTAAACTCGATCCCAATGAAATATATCATATAGGAACCGGTCAATCTTCCGATAGTTTGATGTGGGGAAATAGAGAGGGTATTTTGGACGCGCTTTTTGAGTTTGCGAGAAAAAATGAGAATGTGATTTTGGAGCTAAAGAGCAAATCCGATAATATCTCATATTTTTTAGAAAACGACGTACCGAGAAATATTATTTGCACATGGTCGCTAAATCCCCAAACGGTTATAGATCACGAAGAGCATTTGACGGCTTCTTTGGAAAATAGACTGAAAGCCGCCAAAAAGCTGCATGATAAGGGTGTACTTGTAGGGTTTCATTTTCATCCCATGATATATTATGAAGGATGGCAAGAAGGATATAAAGATATTTGCGATAGATTGCTTAGAGATTTTGATCCCAAAAATGTAGTGATGGTCTCTATAGGTACGCTCACTTTCATAAAATCGGTAATAAAAAAGATTAGAGATAGAGATTTTTACTCTAAAATTCTTCAAATTCCTATGGTTGATGCCGACGGCAAACTATCCTATCCTAAAGATATAAAAGTAGAAATGTTTAAGTATCTTTATGACTCTCTCTCTTTGTGGCACGGGAAGGTCTATTTTTATATGTGTATGGAGAATCACTCTCTTTGGAAGGAAGTTTTCGGATTTGAATATCCCACTAACGAGAGTTTTGAGATGGATATGAAGCTGAATTATAGGAAAAAAATTATCGAAAGATAACCGTTTTATTATTAAATATTTTTGTTAAATGACTCACATATTCTCCAAAATAACCGATATATAAGATATGAAATTTTTTAAAAGGAGAGGTGAGTGAGTATAAGACAGAAACTTATTTTGTTAGTGGCCGTTCCGCTTATAGGGCTTATCTATCTAACCGGTTTGAAAACTGTCGAGATGTTCGAGCTAAATAGCAAAATCGAGAAAACCGGAGATTTGGTAAAGATTTCTCAAATGATCAGTAAGGTTGTGCATGAGACGCAAAAAGAGAGGGGGGCTACCGCGGGGTATATAGGAAGCGGCGGAGACGAGTTTGGAGATACTTTGGCCTCTCAAAGATCCAAAACGAACAAACAGATAAACTCTTTTAAGAGATTTCTTTCTCAAAAGATATCCGACTATTCTCCTGAGATTCAAAAGAAATTGAAAGATATTTTAAGGGATATGAACAAAATGAAGGATATCAGAAAGCAGACGGATAGTTTGAGCATCTCTTTGAAAGAGGCCATATCCTACTATACGAAACTTAACAAAGATCTTTTAAATATCGTGGCTCTTGCGGCGAGATACAGTCCCGAAAACGATATTTCAAAAAATCTTGCCGCTTACAACTCCTTTTTGAAAGCTAAAGAGAGGGCGGGAATAGAGAGAGCTGTTTTATCCGGAACTTTCGCAAGAGGAGAGTTCGCTCCCGGAATGTTTAAAAAGGCCGTTTCGTTGGTTGCCGAGCAAAACGCCTATTTGGACGACTTTTTGCAAATAGCGAGTGACGATGTAAAAAAGCTCTATTTTACAAAGATAAAGGATCCCTCTTTCAAAGAGGTGGAGAGAATGAGAGAGATCGCTTTTTCCAAAGATGGCGATTTTGGAGTGGATCCTAAGGTCTGGTTCGATACGATTACTAAGAAGATCAATGTTTTAAAAGAGATAGACGATACGATAGCCAAAATCATAGAATCTGAGATTCACAAAAGCTCCTCCAACGCCGTTTTTGTGATAGGTGCTTCGGTATTTATCGTTCTTTTGGCTTTGATTTTCTCTTTCGTTATCAGCAGCGATATTCAAAAAAGAATTCTAAATTTAAGAGATACCATTTTGCATGTGGCTAAAACGAAAAACTTCAATTTAAAACCCGACAAAATAGAAAAAGATGAACTCGGAGAGATGAAAAGATCCTTTTTCGAGCTTATAGAAGCCACCTCTAAGACTTTGGTGGAGGCCAAAGCCAATGCGGAGGAGACGAGAAAAGATAGTGTAGAGATTAAAAAGATTTTAACAAAAATTTATGAAAATATTCAAGAGGAGAGCAATTTTCTATTAAACGGTATGAAAGAGGCGGATGTCATTAAAGAGGAGTTAAAAGAGTCCGTAAACAGTTCTCTAAATTCTCAAGAGGATATGAAAAAAGCCTATAAGATACTAAAAGATATGCAAAATCAAATTTTGGTTATGATAGAAAAAATCAACAGTAACGCGGATCTTGAGATATCTTTGGCTCAAAAGTTAAAGCAGCTTAGTGATGATGCGGAGCAGATTCAAGATGTTTTGAAAGTGATTAGCGAGATAGCCGAACAAACCAATCTTTTGGCTCTAAATGCCGCGATCGAGGCCGCAAGAGCGGGAGAGCACGGCAGAGGTTTTGCCGTAGTGGCGGATGAAGTTAGACAGCTTGCGGAAAAAACTCAAAAATCTTTAATAGAGATCAACTCCACCGTAAACGTTATCGTTCAGGCTATAAACGATACGAGTGAAAATATGAATGAGAACGTAAAAGATATCGAAGAGCTTTCCGAGTATTCCAACAGCGTTCAAAAGGAGATAGAGGATATTAATAAAGCTACGAAAATAACGGCCGAGAGTCTCGATATGAGTGCCAAAGCCATTAATGAAGCCTCTAAGAAAGTGGAAAACTTCATAGCTCAAATAAATTCCGTCAAGCAGCTTTCCACTTTGAATGAAAAGTCGGTAAAGGTAGCCGATAAGGTAGCCGAGGATCTAAGCCACTCCGCAAACAGACTCGATGAGTCTTTGGAGCAGTTTAAACTCTGATCTTTTCGAGGGCTTCGGCCTTCGGAAAGTTAAATTTCGGCTCGGTTTTAGTTTTTTATCACAAGGAATTAGCTATACTATTTTCCCAAATGGTGCAAGGGAAAATAATGAAAATATTAAATATATTCAAAGAAAATCCACAAAGGTTTATAACGGGCGCCGTTTTGATAGCGGTTGTCGCCATAGTGGCTTTGATAGATAATTTTTTTCTTACATGGCTTTTTTTGGGTATCACTTTTATGTTCGCTTTTTATGAAGCCATGAAACTTTTTGCTATCGATAAAAACTCTCCTTTTTTTTACGCTTTTTTCATATGGATTGTCGCCTACTTTTATCCCAATCCCGATGATTTGATTTTTATCGTTTTGATTATTTTTGCGGGCTGGGAGGCTTATAAGCAGGCTAAGGATATAGAGACTATTTTCCCTTTTTTGTATGTGGGGGGTGCTTATCTTTTCGTTTTGGCGTTGTATAAAGATTTCGGGATGGAGGCTTTGATATGGCTTGTGTTGATAGTGGCCGGAGCCGATACCGGAGCTTATATCATAGGAAAGAGTTTCGGAAAAACGCCTTTTTCTCCGACCTCTCCGAATAAGACTCTTGAGGGAGTTTTGGGAGGAGTGAGCGTAGCTACGATTTTGGGAACTTTTTACGGGGTGGAATTCGTAAATCCTTTTTTATCTTTTTTTATCTCTTTGGTTTGTGCCGTGGGTGCGGTTTTTGG
>JAADDG010000128.1 GCA_013154075.1 Campylobacterota bacterium
TGTTGAATTTTTGAAAGTCTAAGAGGAATTAATCCGCTATCAGTTTTTATTGCAAATATATGTTTAATTAAGTCTCTTAAAATTTGTCTTGTAATATTGATATTACGTTTTTTAATTTTAAGTGTGAAATCTCTATATATAGCGTAAGCTACAAATGAAACAAGGATATGAGCTTTGATTCTTTGTTCAAGTCTATGATAGATAGGTCTAATTTTTAGATCGGTTTTGGATATTCTAAAAGCTTCTTCTATGAAATGCAAATTTGCATAATGAGTTATAATTTCATTATGAGAAAGATTGAAATTATTTGTAAAATAACCTTTTATACCATCTAATTTCTCATCAAGTTTTATTTTTTCTTTATTGAGTTTAAATTTTATTTTGCAATCACTATCATTTCCCAAATCGAGATACTTTTTATATGGGGATTTTAAATCTGCTTTTGTAAGATTTGGGAAGTTTTCAATTTTTAGTTTTAGTTTATTTAAATGTTTTTTTCTAAGATATCTATCTTTTTTCATTCGTTGAGTAGAATATGATAAAACTAATCTATACTTTGCATTTCTTTTGTTTTTTGAGATTTTATTATCTTTATCAAGATAAATTTCGTAAGTTTGACTATCACTTAAAAAATTTAAATTTGAAATATATCTTTTTAATTCATCCGGAAGATTTTTTATCCTTGCCCCAATGATATAAAAGTATCCGTTATTTTCTAAAAAATTAAGGTTATTTTTGTTTAGCATTCCTTTATCTGCTACTATTATAGGTTTATTGCCATTTAAATTAAATCTTTTTTGAAATATTTCTATATTCTCTTTTAATGTATGCCCTTCGAATTTATTTCCTTCATATACATCATAAGCTAATGGATAACCCTGTGTTGTAGTAAATAATCCAAGTTGTACCTGCGGTCTATTTAATTTCCCTTCTTTGCTAAATCCTATTATCCTCAAATCATCTTCACTCTCGCTTTCGAAATGTAAAGTAGTGACATCATAAAAACATACTACTAATTTCCCTCCTATCTTTTTTAAAGAGCTTTTATATATACACTCTTCTATTTGCCACTTTATCTCTTCATTATATAGGGTATCTAAAAATCTATAAATCTTATCCTCTGTGATCTCTATTTTTTTGAAATAGAAAAGATAGTTTTTTAAATATAATTTGCTACCCGGATATAGTATCTTTGAGATTACAAGAGATTTAAATAAAAAGTTTTTTTCATTCTTGGAATACAAATGTTTTATTTCCGACAATATATTACCACAACCAAATTCATCATACATCCTTCCAAATATTATTTCATCTCCTATCGGAACCAATCTATCATTTGAAAAATCTATTTTTCCAAAAAAACTATTATCTCCTTTTTTATTCTCATCAAAATAAAATAGTTTGGGATCTAATTCTTTTAATCTCTCTTTAGCTTTAAAAAGAAGTATCTCTTTTTCCAAATCATTTTTTGCACAACCTATTGTCTCAATAACTTTATATTTACCATTTTTTTTAGATATTATCTGGATACTTATACTTCCACTCGGATTCTTTTTTTCTCTTATAAACATACAAAAATGATAACAAAAAACTTATAATGGGACACCCTATTTTTAATTTATATAGCTTGAAATGCCCTTTATTACGCTATTTCCTTTTCCTATTTTTTCAATTTTTCTCAAAATCGCGGAAGTCAGGAAGATAATAGTCTATTGCAGAAGCGGCCATAGAAGCGTAAAAGCTTCAAGAATATTGGAAGAAAACGGCTTTCATCCGATCAATATAAACGGGGGAATAAAAGAGTGGAAGAGGAATAACTTGCCCGTAGAATGAGATTATTTCTCTTTTGCTCTTAATATTTTTTGATAATAATCAACCATTTTCTCAAAAACCTGTTCAAGATCGTCGAAAGCTAAAATAGCTTCTCTTATACCCTCCAAAATATACTCTTCATTTGAAGGATACTCATGAGTTAGTTCGTTTCTAAGTTTTCTATATCTTCTAAATTTTTCCATATCATCAATAAATTCAAGCTTTTCCAGCTTATCCAAAACATCTATAAAAGAAAAATTATCCTTATACTCTCCAAGTTCATCCAAAAAAACCTTAAAGAATTTATCTCCCAACATATCTTGGAATTTTATAAATCTGTATATAAAAGTATCTATAACCTTAATTTTTTCAAAATCTTTAAAAATATCCACATCTAAATCAATTTGCCGAAGCTCTTTTAAAGCCATTTTAGCTCTTTGCCTATGCAAATTTATCTTTTCTATCAAATCCTCTATCATAAAACGACTCCAATTTTATCTATCGTTTGAAATATATTCTCTTTACTGTCAGGATATTTAAAGATAATATCTACTTTTCTCTCTATTCCCTCCTTTTCCAATAAAACCAAGAGCTTTAATTTATCTTTCAATAAGACTTTTTTATCCATTTCTATACACAAATCTATATCTCCACCCTTTTTTTTATCATCTACCCTGCTACCAAAAAGCACTATTTTTCTTTTTCCAAAGAGAGTAAAAACACTTTTTTTTATAATCTTTACCTCTTTTTCGGTAAGTCTCATCTTCTTAGCCCCTCAAACCCTCTCCCATACAAGCTCTTTTATGTTTTTCTCCTCTTCATCAAATTTTATTCCAACCAATATTATCTCTTTGTTTTCGTTTAGATATTTCTCATAATATTTTTTCTTTTTTATCTGAGAGAGAGGATCCTCATTCGTTACTTTAAACTCAAAGATATAAATTTTATCTTTTATAAATACCGTAAAATCTATTCTTCCCCTATTTGTTACGTCTTCCGCTATAATCTTAACTCCCAAAGAGGCTATATAGACATAAAATACACTTGCATAATATCCCTCATATGAAGAGATATTATTTTTTACGTAAGTATTGTATGGAATAGAAGCGTATAGAGAGATAAGTGTTTCTTTGAAGCTTTCCATATCCGTTTTTTCCAAAGAGAGATAGATATCATCTTTTCTTATTTCATACTCATCATCTTTTGTCAAAAAATCTATCAAAATGTCGTTAAACGATATTTGCACCTCTTTATTTGGAGGTTTTAGATAGTATCTATATCCCCCAAAAGATCTCTCTTCCGCTTTATCGATTGTTAAATATCCGCTTTGAAACAAAAGAGGCTCAAGCTTTAGTCTCTCTATATCAAAACTATCTATTAGAGTCTCTCCCGCTACTAAATTTTCCAATGAGGGAATGAAATAGTTGCCTTCTTTTAGAAGTTTTATCAAAAATGAGGGAGTTCCTGTTGAAAACCAGTAGTTTTTGTAAATAAAGTTATTGGATATAAAAAGCAGAATATCGAAAGGATTATAGACTCTCTCTCCTAAAAAGTTATAGCCGTTATACCACTCTTTTAATTTCTCAAGATCCACTCCCTCTAAAAGCTCTTTGAAAGAGGTCTCTATATCTCTTTGGGTATAACCGCAGATTGTTGAGTATCTGGTATGGAGAGTTATATCCTCAAGGTTATTAAGTCCGCTAAAGATAGAGACTTTACTAAATTTACTAACTCCCGTTAAAAAGGCAAATTGTAGATATTCATCGCTATCTTTTATTTTTGTATAGAAATCTTTTAATCCTTCTCTTATTTCATAGGCAATATCTAACTTATTGATATTATCAAGAATAGGCTTGTCATACTCATCTACCAAAACCACCACTTTTTTATTATATTTTTCATATGCTTTTACTATCAGCTCTCTAAAGCAGATATCGGGATATTCATCCTCTTCACACTCTATTTGAAGTCTTTTTTGGTTCTCTTTTAAGCTTAGAAATAGATATCTATTTAGGCTTTTTTGATCTCTTATACCTCCGCTAAAGCTTATTTTAATCACGGGATGGGGAGTGAAATCGTATTTATCATAAATATAGAGACCTTTGAAAAGTTCTTTGTTTCCTTCGAATATCTCTTTTAGGGTATCTAAAAAGAGACTTTTTCCAAATCTTCTTGGACGGGATAGGAAATAGTAAGCTCCATTCTCTATCAGTTCCAAAGCCTCTTTTGTTTTATCTATATAGATATAATCATCGCTTCTTATCTTCTCAAAGGTCGATATTCCGATAGGTAGTTTCTTCATTCTTTTCTCTTTGGTTTTTTGTCTATTATAGCAAAAAATCTTTTACTCTTTTAAATGCCAAATTTAAACGAAAAATGATTGAAAAAGAGATCCAAATCCCGATATAATCTAATAAAAAGAATCAAAAGGATCATCAATGAACGCAATCTATGTTATCTTAGCCGTTATAGTTTTAATAGCACTCTATTTCATCTACATATACAACGGTTTCGTTTCTTTGAAAGCTGCGATAGACGCGGCATGGTCGGACATCGAAGTACAGCTAAAAAGAAGACACGATCTAATCCCGGCTCTCGTAGAGACGGTAAAGGGGTATCAAAAATATGAAAAATCCACATTGGAAGATATAGTAAAAGCAAGATCCATGAGTCTAAACGCCTCAAGCATAGAAGAGAAAGCAAAAGCCGAAAGCGAACTCTCTCACGCTCTAAGCAAGCTTTTTGCTTTAGCCGAAGCCTATCCGGATCTAAAAGCAAACACCACTTTTTTAAAACTTCAAAACGAATTATCAAACATCGAGGAGGCTTTGCAAAACGCAAGAAGATACTACAATGCGGTAGTTAGAGATTACAACGCAAAGATAGAGAGCTTTCCGGATCTGATAATAGCCAAAAAGTTCAATTTCACTCCAAGAGAATATTTTGAGCTTGAAGATGAAAAAGAGAAAGAGATGCCAAAGATCGATCTATGAAAAAGTTAATATTTTTAATTCTCTTTCCGTTTCTACTCTTTGCCGAAAGCATTGACAGCTACCAAGTCAAAATAGAGATTCTTCAATCAGGATCTCTAAAAATAAAAGAAAATATTTTATACAACTTCGGCGACTCTCCCCATCACGGAATCTATAGAGACATTCCCTATCTTATGAAAACCGATTTTATTCCAAAAGAGATAGGATTAAAAAACTTCATAATATTAATGGATGATAGAGAGGTAAAATGGGAAAAGATCTATCACACTTCGGGAAATTATAGAGTCCTTAGACTAAAAATAGGAGATCCGAATACCTTTATAAAAGGCAAACATCTATACACGATCTCTTATGAAATAGAAAAAGGCGTGCTATATTTCGACGATACGAGAGACGCTATTCGTTACAACGCCGTAGGAAACGGTTGGAGGGTGCCGATAAACAATATTCAAATAGAGACTATCTTTCCTCCATCTCTATCCAAATACAACACTACTTTCAAAGTATTCAAAGGATATTACGGCTCAAAAGATACAATCCCTTTTAAATGGATAAATGAGAGAAAAATCCTAATAAATATCCCCCATCTAAATCCTCACGAAGGAGTAACGATAGAGGCGATCTTTCCAAGAGGACTTTTGGAGCAAAGCGGTAAGGAGAATCAAACTCTATCGTTCTTTGAATATTTATCTATCTATTTTCAATATCCTTTAGTACTGATATTTTTGATATTTATCTACAGAGAATATAAAAAGCACTCCTTTTCTTTAAAAAAATCGGTTGCGGTTATGTATGAACCTCCCAAAAATATGGATGTACTTCAAGCGGGACTCATTTATGACAAATTCGCAGATACCGAAGATTTCCCCGCAGCCGTAGTGGAGCTTGCACAAAAAGGATATTTGGAAATATTCCCAAACGAAAAAAAATCTATTTTCAACTCCGATCCGATAGTGGCCACTTTCAAAAAAACCGACAAAGATCCCAAAGATTTAAGCGAAGATGAGAGATATCTTCTTGAATACATCCTTTTTAGAAACGGATCCGATACGTTTATCTTGCAAAAAAATGATCCCTCAACCTCTCAAAGAATCATAGACGGATTTTCAAAAATTAACCAAATGCTTTATGATTGGGCCGTTAGAGAAGGATATTTCAAAGAAAACCCCAAAAAAACGAGAAAATCTTTTTTAATAAAATCGATTATCTTTGTGGCGCTCTCTTTGCTTGTTATCTCTCTTTTTCTTTTTAAAATAATCGGATCGGATATGCTAATAAGCTCTATTTTTGTCTCCGTTTTCGTAGCTGTGGGAGCTTTTATCACTTTTTCATCGAAAGACACTTCAGGGAAAATTTTCGGTCTTGCTTTCACTGCAATGAGCCTGTTTATTTTATCTCAAGCTTTCTCAAACAACTGGAAATATATTCTCCTAACTCCGGTTCCTTTCATTATCATCTCCATAACTACAATCGCTTTGGTTTATAGAAACATAGGAGAATTGACTCCCAAAGGATACGACGCCTATCTCAAGCTTAAAGGATTAAGAGAATTTATCAAAAGAGTAAAAGAGGACGAAATAAAAAGAAGACTCAAAGAAGATCCCGCATTCTTGGATAAACTCCTACCTTACGCAATTCTTTTTAAAGAAACAAAACACTGGATCAAACTATACGACTCGGCTCAAGCCTCATACCCTTACTGGTATCACGGAGATTTCGGCACCTTCGATGACATAGGATATAGAATGGGGGCTTTGGCCGCGCCTATCTCTTCATCCTCCGACTCTATAGGAGGTGGAGGAAGCTTTTCCGGAGGCGGAATAGGAGGCGGCGGAGGCGGATCATGGTAGCTACAATATTTTTGCTACCGCTACCGCTCTTTTTTTAAAAAGAATCTTATAATTTTTAAAATCATTTAGTTTATTGATTTTCGTAAAAACGATATCTCCGCTTTTTGGCATATCTCTTTTGATGATTCTTTTGGCATAAACCATAACGGAAGGCGTATTCATCCCATACATTACCACATTTTTCAAATCTTTTTCGGCTATAAACAATCCGGCCTCTTTAATAGGCTCCTCCACAAGTTTCGCATAAGATGGAATAACAACTCCGTTTAATCCCAAAAGAGATATGAAAGCTACGGAAACCAAAGCTTTTCTTACGTTTTTTACAAAAAACATACCGAGCAAAACGGCTATTATAAAAAATAGTTTTAGTTTGTAATCGATCCCGAAAATATCGGCCGAACTGAAAATCAGCTCTTTTGCATAAAGATCTTTTATCTTATCGACAAAAATTAAAGCGATCTCTCTAACAAACATAAAAATGGAAAACAAAAACACCATAGGCAAAATCACATAAGAGATTTTTTTAAATTTGCACACGACAAAAGAGCCGAAAATAAAAAGAGGAGTATAGCCGTAAATAACGTAGTGAGGAAGCTTTGTACCGGAAAAAGAGAAAAATATAAAAACGAAAAGAAACCAAAAGAGCAAAAAGATATCCAAATCCCTCCTTTTAAGTCCCCAAAGCCCTTTTAAAATTAGCGCCGTAAAAGGAAGAAGCCCTATCAGTAAAACCGGCACATAATAAAAATATCCTCCCGAATGGCTTTCAAAAGCGCTGTTAAATCTCTGCAAATTATGCTTTAGAAAAAATCCATCTATAAAAGCCTCTCCTTGAGCCATATATTCCGCTACATACCAAGGAGCGGCAACAAGCAAAAATATCAAAATTCCCTTTATATCAAAAACGCTCTTTAACCAAAACCTAAAATCCTTTTTATACAACAAAAACAGAAACGAAACCACAAAAGGGATCATTATCGCCACGGGCCCTTTTGTCAAAGTACCGAGCCCTATAAATAAAAATACAAAATATAGATCCCTTTTAACTCTTTTTTGAAAATATCTCCACACAAAAAACATACTCAAAGCAATAAAGAGATTCAAAAGAGAATCGGCGATAGCGGCTTTGGCTATTATGGAGATCTGAATAGCTGAAGCGAAAAAGAGCGCACTCCAAAAAGCCTTTTGCTCGTCAAACTCCTCCTTTACGAAAAAATAGATAGCCCACCCCCACAAAAAGGCGCTCAAAGCGGACGGGAGCCTGAAAGCAAACTCGTTTATACCAAAGATCTTTACACTCAAAGCCTCAAGCCAATAGATTAAAATAGGCTTGTCGAATCTAAGCTCCCCTCCAAGATAGGTGGTTATAAAATCCCCACTCTTTAGCATCTCCCTAACAGCTTCGCTAAAAGCCCCCTCATCAAGATTGAAAAGCGGAACGTCTCCTAAATTGAAAAAGAAAGAGAGGTAAAAAAGGGCAAAAAGAATAAAAATCCTCATTTTTTATATCCTTTGAAATCTTCCGCCAAGAAAATAAAATATCTTCTAAAATAATCTTTATGGATAGGTATCTCCACCACTTTGATAAGCTTCACTCTTTTGAAATATTCACCTATTTTAGGATCCTCTTTTTTGGTTACGAACAAAAAGCTCTCCCCTTCTCTTCCTTTTAAATCGCTAACCAAAGCAAAATAGTTTTCAATTCTTCCCTCCGGATTCCAAAAAAAGGAATTTAGAGGATGAGGCTTTAGATAATAGATCATCTCGCTCATATCCATTCTATCATCAAAAATAAGCTCTAAATCATACTCTTTCCTTACGACATCTATCTTTTTGGCTATCTTCGCCCAGCCTCTTACCTTTTTGAAAGGATCGTTTTTGGCCGTAAGCTCTATAGATAGCATATCAGCGATTTTATCGAAGTTATAAACCGCCACTCCAAGAAAAATATTCAAAACTATCCCAAAATACAAAAGCTTTTTAAACTCTCTCTCCAGCATATACCAAACTGTCAAAATAGAAGCGGCTATATAGATAGGAGCGCTCCAATTTGCATGAGCCCTTGAGATATATGAGAGAGTCGTTATCAAAAGAAACAAAGGAGCTACAAAGCTTACAAGAAAGAGATATCTATCGTCATCTTTGAATCTTTTGAAAAAAATCAGCAGATATAAAAGTATCGGAAAAAATATAGGCCCAAAAACCCCAAGCTGCGATCCGAGAAACTCAAAAAGAGTATTTAGATGAAACAGTTTTCCGTGAATATCGGCATTCTCTTTCGTATGTAGAAAGGTAACGAAACCGTTTTGAAAATTCCACCAAAGATTCGGTAAAAATATCAAAAACGCTATAACCAAAGAGATATAAAATCCCCTACTTTTAAAAACGTCTCTCCTTCTAAAAGCCAAATAGATCAAAGCCCCCACCAAAAACAAAATCATCGTATATTTGCTAAGAAGTCCAAATCCCCCGCTAACTCCCAAAGAGATCCAAATCCAAAGCCTATCTTCCCTAAGCGCTCTTAAAAAAAGATACAAAGACAGAGCCCAAAAAAACAAAAAAACTCCGTCCGTTGCGGCGATAATACTTGATAAAAACACCGACGGCAGAGTAAAAAATGCGATAGAGGAGTAGAAAGCCACCCTCTTATCATAAAGTCTCAAAGCGGTAAAATAGATAAGAAGAGAGCTTAAAAAATAAAAAATAGCAAAAGGAAGCTTGATACAAAAAAGGCTCTCCCCACAGACAAAACCGCTTAAAGCTATCACCCAAGCGATCATCGGAGGCTTTGAATAGTAACCGAAATCGAAATTTTTAGACCAAAACCAATAATAAGCCTCATCAAAATAGAAATCGTAAGGAAGCGTATATAAAACATATATCCTATAAAAAAGTATCAAGGAAAGAATAATTATCAAATTTCTAAAATCGGCTCTCAAAAGACCACCTTTTCTTGCAAATTGTAACTAAAAATAGATAAAATCACCACAAAAATAAATAGAGGGATTTTATCTAAAATGCACGAGATTGAAAAGCTGATAAAAGAAAGAGTTTTGATAATAGACGGGGCGATGGGCACCCAAATTCAGAGTCTGAAAATTCCTCCGGAAGTTTGGGAAGGAAAAGCCGGATGCAACGAGCTTTTAAACGTAACTTACGCCAAAGCCATCAAAGATATCCATAAAGCATACGCAAAAGCGGGAGCCGACATCATCAAAACAAACACGTTCGGAGCCCTTCCGTGGGTTTTGGACGATTACGATATAGCCGACAAAACTTACGAGCTCGCTTATGCCGGAGCGAAACTCGTAAAAGAGGTTTGCGAAGAGTTTTCCACTCCCGACAAACCGAGATTCGTAGCTGCCTCATTGGGTCCCGGAACGAAGCTTCCTTCTTTGGGCCATATAGAGTATGACGAGATGTATGAAGGGTACAAGATAGCGGCAAAGGGAGTGATAGAGGGAGGATGCGATCTGTTTTTGCTTGAGACGTGCCAAGATCCTCTCCAGATCAAAGCCGCCCTTCACGCATGTAGTGATACGGCCAAAGAGCTTGGCAAAGATATTCCCATAATGGTTTCGGTAACGATAGAGCTTTCGGGAACGATGCTGATAGGTACCGACGCTACGACGATAGCCACTATAATGGAGCCTTTCAATATCCTTTCGTTGGGTTTTAACTGCGGAACTGGACCTGAGCAAGTAAAACCTCACGTAAAAACTCTAAGCGAAATTTGGCCAAAACCGATATCGGTCCACGCAAACGCCG
>JAADDG010000169.1 GCA_013154075.1 Campylobacterota bacterium
AGACCACTTGGAGTAAGCGTAAATAAGCTAATCGATAGAATTCAAACCTTCATCAAATATCAAAAAGAGCTTTTTATCGGAGTGGCTCACGAATTAAAAACTCCCCTTGCGGTTATGAAAACCAAAAACGAAGTTACAATGCTTAGAAAAAGAGAGCCTGAGAAATATAAAGAGGTTTTAAAACTAAATAATCAAACAATAGATGAAATGAACAAGATGATAAGCAATATTTTAGAAATAGGAAGGCAGGAGGGAGCTCAATTCGAAGAACCGGTAGAAATGGATATAATCGAATTTTTGAAAGAGAGAGCGAATAATTTCAAAATGCTTGCAAGAGGTGAAGGTAAAGATATCGTCACCGATCTAAAACCTGAAAAATATTGTCTTCTTATTCAAAAAACTCTACTTATTCATATTTTGCAAAATTTCGTTCAAAACGCAATCAAATTCACTCCCGAAGGTAAAAAGGTAACGATAAAAAGCTACCCGAAAAACGAAGGCCTTATGATAGAAGTGATAGACGAAGGAATAGGAATAGACGAAAGCAAAGATCTATTCGCTCCTTTTAAGAGATTCGGAAACAAAAGCGGTGCGGGGCTCGGGCTATTTTTGGCCAAATCCGCAGCCGATGCTATAGGCGCGAAAATAGATATCAAAAATAGAACGGACGGAGTATCGGGCGCCGTTGCAAGTCTATTCATACCCGTAAAAAGTAGATGCTCGATAAACGGTACGAAAGATTAAGGCTTAATTTTTCTCCTATCTATCCGATTTAAATTTTATATAAGCAATAATAGTGTATAAATTCCGTTAAAAATAAAAAACGAAGGAAAGAGAGGAAATGTCACTACTAATAACGGAAGAGTGTATAGCGTGCGACGCATGTAGAGACGAGTGCCCGACGGGGGCTATCGAAGAGGCGGATCCGATATATATCATCGATCCCGATATCTGTACGGAATGCGTGGGCTATTATGACGAGCCTCAATGTATCGCGGTTTGTCCGGTAGATTGTATTATTCCGGATCCTGATAACGTAGAGACTATAGAAGAGCTTAAACTTAAATTCGAACAGTTAGAGAACAAAGAGTAACTATTGGCTAAAAGAACGGCCGTTATAGATATAGGCTCAAACTCCTTAAGGCTGGCGGTCTATGAAAAAACGAGCCGCTTTGCCTTTCATCTCATATACGAAAGCAGAAGCAAAGCGAGAATCTCGGAAGGAACCTATTTAAACGACGGTTATCTTCAAGAGATTCCTATGCAAAGAGCTTTCGAAACTCTAAAAGAATTCTCCAAAATAATAAAAAATCTAAAATGCAAAAAGACTCTCTGTATAGCCACTTCGGCTCTTAGAGACGCTCCGAATAGATCCGTTTTCATAAATAGAGTCAAAAAGGAGCTCTCGATCTCAATAAAAACGATAGACGGAGAGAAAGAGGCTTATTTCGGAGCGGTAGCGGCAAACAATCTTATATATAAACAAAAATGCGCCATAACCGTCGATATCGGCGGAGGATCCACCGAATTTGCACTCTTGAGAGACGGAGAGATACTCTTTACCCACTCTCTTAAAATAGGAACGATAAGAATAAAAGAGCTCTTTTTGAACAAAGAGGATATAAAAGGAGCCAAAAAGTATATAGAAGAGGAGCTATCCAAAATAGCTTCAAATCTTCCGTGCGATACGGTTATAGGAATAGGCGGCAGTATAAGAGCAATATCAAAAATACTTATTCCCAAAAACTACCCCATCTATACACTCCACTCCTTCGAATATGAAACTCAAAAAAATCTAAAAAAAATCAAAAAACTCTATCAAACTTCCAATCCGAAAGAACTAAGAAAGATGGGCGTAAAAAAGGACAGACTCGATACGATCAGAGAAGGAGCTTTGATATTTTCAACCATTTTAGAGTATCTTCAAATAAAAAAGGTAATTACAAGCGGTGCGGGAGTGAGAGAGGGAGTCTATCTGTGCGATCTTCTTAGAAACTCAAACCATAAATTTCCGGCAAATTTCAATCCCGACGTGAGAAATCTAAGAGACAAATTCGCATATTTTGAAAAAGCCGACAACCTAACCGCAAAAATAGCGAGAAAAGTATTCGATACCTTAAAATCAATCCATCTTCTTCATTCAAAATACAAAGAGCTTTTGACGGTATCGGCAAAACTATCCTCCATAGGAATACCCATAAATTTCTTCTCAAACAATAAAAACGCATATTACATAATATTAAACAGTTTAAATTACGGCTTTTCCCATAAAGAGAAAGCAATTATAGCCCTAACCGTAAAATATCAAGGCAAAAAACTGCTCTCTAAAGAGGATTTGGAATTTTACGCACCTTTGTTTTCGGATAAAGATACTCTAAACTCTCTTAGCTTTATGCTCTCTTTGTCAAAATGCCTAACCAAAACTTTGCAAAAAGAGGATTTCGATATACAACTTAAAGATAACAAAATGCAAATTATTTCCAAAAATGAACTCTATCTGACAAAAGAGTGCCTCCAAAAACTTGAAAATCCGTTCGATTTCGAAATAGAAGTAAAGAAGGTTTAGAACCTTCTTCCTATAATAAACTCGAAAGAGGAAGTTCTATCTTCGGGTTTATCATCCAAAGCTTTAGCATAGAAAAACTGCATAGGTCCCATCGGAGAGAGCCACTCTATACCCACACCGGCACCGCTTCTTTTTATCTCGGTATAGCTATCTTCGCCTATCATACCGTAATCTACGAAAAACACCATCCTCATTCCGTTTGATTTCATCAAAGGAATACTCGCTTCTATCGAGTTACTAAAGATTCTCTTTCCTCCGATTAGATCTCCGGAAGCGTTTTTGGGAGCCAAAGATCCCGATTTGTAACCTCTAACGGTACTTATACCTCCCAAATAAAACTTCTCATTCAAAGGCAAATAACCGTTTTTCTGAATATAACCGCCTCTTGCCTTATATCTTAGAATCAAATCATAATCGATATAATCCTCGAGTCCGAAAAAGTATGAAAAACGGCCAAAGTATTTAATATACTCATCATCTCCCCCAAGTCCGGCATACTCGGCACTAAGTCCGGCTATGAAACCGTGTCTTGGCAAATAGAAATCGTCCGTATTGTTATAGACGATCGAAGGAATCAAAGCGCTTTTTAGAAATTTACCCTCTTCATAATAAGGATTGTCTTTCAAAGACTCCGAAAGATCGTAAAGCTCCGTTTGCTCCAAAACATAAGATAAAGAGACGTGAGTGTGTCTGCCTATCTTTCTTCCTACGGTCAGATTCAAACCTTTCGTCTTTTCGGTATAGTCGTAAAATTCATTTTTTTGGTTATAGACACTACCGCCGAGACTGTAAATGGAATCGAAAACTCTCGGATTATAAAAATGTAATCTTCCTTTTAAAGATTTGTTGGAGTAATCAACCTCGGCACTTACTTCTATACCGCTTCCAAAGACGTTTCTATCGGAGATACTCGCATTAAGCAACAATCCGTCATAACTTCCGTACCCTATTCCGCCCACTATACTTCCGGTAGGCGCTTCCTTGACATCCACAAGCAGATCTATTTTATCCGCGGAAACTCTTCTTGGAGTTATCTTTACGTCGCTAAAAAATCCGGTTCTTCTAAGAGAGTTGATAGAATCTTTCAAATCGGTAAGAGAAAAAACGTCTCCGGGAGCAAGATAGATCTCTCTTCTTATAATTCTGTCTCTTGTTCTCATATTTCCGGAGATTATAACGTCGTTTATATAAACTTTCTCTCCCGGAATCACCTTAATCAAAACCGAAGCCGTGTGATTTTCTTTATCCTGTCTGATATCGGGAATAACTTTAGCGTACGCATATCCCTTGTCTTTGAAATAGTTCTCTATTTTTGCGATATCTTTCCTAAGTCTGTCGATATTGAAAACTTTTCCCTCTTTTGTCTTTAGCTCCTCTTTGATCTCCTCTATGTTTACATCCGGTATATCCTCCGTAACCTCTATATCGAAAGAGCCTACTTTATACTGCTCACCCTCTTTTATCTTATATGTAAGATAGGCGCTATAATCTTCAAAAAAGGTTCTAAGAAAAGGTAAAGAGACTTCGGCATCCAAAAATCCGTGTTTTAGATATACATCTTTGATTCTAAGATAATCATACTTTAGCTCATCGACTTTCAACTTACCGTCGTTTCTTCCCCACAGCCATCCCATAAATTGACGCTCTTTATTGGCTATATAGGGTTCGAAATCATCATAATCGAACTTCTTATTTCCAAAAAAGCTGATTTTTTTAATGATTATATTTTCACCCTCGTGAACTATAAACTCGAGCTTCACGCTTCCTTCGGTAACCTTTTGGGTCTTTACCTCCACTATGGAATCGTAAATACCTTTTTGCTCGAGCATCTTTATAATTCTTCTCTTAGCCTCTTCTATTCTTTCAAGATCGTAAATATCTCCTTTATGAATATCGATAAGTTCCAACATTCTCTCTTTTTTATCGTTCGAATATCCTACAAGATCCACTTTCGCAATAACCGGCTTTTCCACAAAATGGTAAGTAAGCACTCCGCCTTCGTCGGTTACCCAAATATCTTTGAAATATTTCTGTTTAAAAAGCTTTTTTATAGACTTATCTATCTTTTCGATGTCGAACTTACTACCCTTTTTTATTCCTATTATCTCCTTGGCGATAGCCGGAGATATATGAATCAATCCTTCAAATTTTATATCTTTAATCACTTCGGTAGCATTCGCAGCATTTAGAGTAAATAGCAAAGAAGCGGAACCTATCAGAACTCTTTTCATAAAAAACCTTATACTTTCAATTTTTCACAACTCTCTAAAAAGAATAATATTACCATATTTTTGAATTAAACTTGATTAAAAGAGAAGTAAGTTAATATTAACACCGTATAAAAACTTCATTAGGATTTTAAATGAAAGTAGGAATAGTAGGCTTGGGACTCATAGGCGGATCCTTGGGACTGGATCTGAAAAAGACAAAAATAGTTTCCAAAATCGTGGGATACGACAACAATATAGCTCACTGTGAAGAGGCTTTGAAACTAAAACTCGTAGACGAAATAGTCCCTTTCGAAGATCTGAAAAACTGCGATATCGTATTTTTGGCAATTCCGGTGGAAGCCATAATAGAAACTTTGCAAAAACTAAAAGACGCTCCCAAAAACTGCACTATCGTAGATTTAGGAAGCACGAAAGAGAAGATAGTAAAAAGTGTGCCTAAAGAGATAAGAGAGCAGTTCATCGCAGCCCATCCGATGGCAGGTACGGAAAATTTCGGCCCCTCCGCGGCTTTGGAAGGCTTATACAAAGGCAATATCGTAGTTTTATGCGATCTTGAAGAAAATAGTGATCTTCACAAAAACAGAGCCATACTGATTTTTTCTCATATAGGAATGAAAATAATATTTATGGATTCGAAAAATCACGACAGACACGTAGCTTTCATATCCCATATGCCTCATGCAGTCAGTTACGCTTTGGCAAATTCCGTAATGAAACAGGAAGATCCTCAAAATATTTTGCTCTTAGCGGTAGGGGGTTTTAAAGGAATGAGCAGGATCGCAAAAAGTTCTCCTAAAATGTGGAGCGACATTTTCAAACAAAACAAAAACAATCTCCTAAAAGCTTTAAGATGTTTTAAAGATGAAATAGATAAAGTAGAGAATTTGGTAGAGAGCGAAAATTGGGAAGATCTGGAGAAGTGGATGCAGGAAGGAAGAGAAATTCACAAGATTTTATAGCAGACTTCTTTAAAAAAAACAACTAATTTTTTTAAAAACACTTTTTTGTTTCATAAAATTTATAATTTTAAATAAAAACTATGGAAATTATGATAAAATAATCTTTAAGAGCGGTGGTAGTAAATATTTTTTAATTAAATCAGATTTGTTTTACAAATTTTTCATTGTTTGTATAACTGTCTGTTTAATAATTCAGATGTTAAAAAATGAGGCATTCATTTCATGAAAACATACAATATAAAATATTCAAATGAAAACGAGCTAAAAGAGTTTATACAGTCAAATAACTTAAAAAACCACAATAATATTTTAATACAAGTATTTACGGGAAATCCGGGTAAAAAATATATACTTCTTTTACAAGAGATATTAAAAGAACTTTTACCTCAAGCGACAATCATAGGAACAACTACCGACGGAGAAATAATAGGAAGAAAGATATTGACCAAAAATACGGTCATTTCCATCACGGTTTTCGAAAACACCTCCCTAAACAGCATACTTATAGAACACGAAAACGACAACAGCTATGAAACCGGCAAAAAGATAGCCTCATCCATAGTATCAGAAGATACCAAAGCGGTTATTATGTTTTCCGACGGAATCTATACAAACGGAGAAGAGCTTTTAAAAGGATTCGAGGAGGTAACCGACAAAGTTCTTCTTACAGGCGGAATGGCGGGAGATAACGGCCTTTTGAAACAGACTTTCGTATTTTCCGAAGATAGAATAACCGACAAAGGCGCAATAGCCGTAGCTTTAAACTCCGATACCCTTCAAGCGGCAAGTACGTTCAAATACGATTGGCTCCCGATAGGCAAGGAGTTTACCGTAACCAAATCGGAAAAAAACAGAGTCTATACCATAGACGATATTCCGGCTTACGAGCTTTACGAGAAGTATTTGGGAAAGGAGCTTGCCAAAAAACTGCCGGCTGTGGGAATAGAATTTCCTCTCGTTATCAAAAAGGGAGACAATTTGATAGCAAGAGCCTGTTTGGCCGATCCTAAAGACGGCTCACTGATATTTGCCGGCAATATCAGAAAAGGAGACAGAGTCCAATTCGCATACGGCAATATAGAGACGATTCTTCAAACATCCGACTCTTTCGCCTCATTTTTGGAAAATCATCCGTGTGAGACTCTTTTTATCTACTCTTGTATGGCAAGAAGAAGATTTCTAAAAAGTAGCGCAGTACTCGAACTAAAACCGCTAAACGACATCACCGATTCAATAAGCGGATTTTTCACTTACGGAGAGTTTTTCACCACCAATCACCACTACGAACTGCTAAACGAAACAATGACCATTTTGATGCTATCTGAAAAAAATACAACGGGCAAAAAAATCGTACATAAAAACGGCTGGTCCAAAGTAAGCTCTCACTACGACACCTTAAAAGCTCTATCCCACATAGCTTACGTAACATCTATGGAGCTTCAAAATCTAAACCACAATTTAGAGAAAAAAATAGCCGAAGAGGTAGAAAAGAGCAGAAAAAAAGACAGACTCCTTATGCAGCAAACAAGACTCGCCCAAATGGGAGAGATGATAAATATGATAGCTCACCAGTGGAGGCAACCTCTAAACGCCATCTCCACAACCGCTTCGGGACTCAAACTAAAAAATGCTCTCGGCAAATATGATAAAAAGTTTTTCGACGAGCAATTGTCTAAAATAGAAGAGTACACAAAACATCTCGCAACTACGATAGATGATTTTAGAAACTTTTTCAAACCTACCAAAAAGATGGAAAAAGTCTCTTTAGAAAATCTCATAGACAATGCATTGGCCATAATGACGGTACCTCTATCGAATCACGAAATTACCGTGGAAAAAGATTACAACAATCCGGATAAAATAAAAACCTACGCAAACGAAATCAAACACGTAATTTTAAACATAATAAAAAACGCCGAAGACGTTTTGGTAGAGAGAAACGTAAAAGACAAAAAAATAAAAATAAAAACATATAAAGAGGGAGACAAACACATTATAGAAATCTTTGATAACGGCGGAGGAATAGACGAAAATATAATAGATAGAATTTTCGATCCATACTTTTCAACCAAAAAGAAAAAAGGAACCGGAATCGGCCTTTATATGTCAAAAATTATAGTGGAAGATCACTGCCACGGAGAACTTGAGGTAAAAAATACGAAAGAGGGAGCGCTTTTTAAAATCACTCTCCCCGAGATCTTTTCGTAAAAAAGTTATTTAAAAGCTCCCTTTCGTTGGTAAAAGGGGTAAATCTATACATCCTAAAATAGACGTTTACCTCTCTCTCGCTCTTTATGGAAAAATCCAAAATAATCTTTTTAATTCTCTTGATTACCGTTTCAGTTTCCGAAAAATACGTATTTGGAAGCAAAATAAGAAAGTCCTTATCCCCTATTCTAAGAAGTTTATCGCTTTTTCTTATCTTTTTTTGAACCAGATACATAACCTCTCTTACGAAATCCTCCTCATCCTCTCTATACTTGGAAAAAACGAGATAAAAGCCTATGATACAGTGGTTGTTCTCTTTCGTTTTAAAGACTTTATGTTTAAAAGCCTTATCCATCTCTTTAGCCACTTCCTCAGGACTCTTTATAGAAAAATCCATCTTTTTAAAAGCGTTCAAAAAGGAGCTCTCGGCTATCTTCTCTTTTAACAAATCTATCATCATTTTTACCTTTATGGGGATTTTGTTCGTTTATCTTAAAAAGAATCGGCAGTTGTCAAAATTTGTTTACAAAAGAGAGAAAAAATAAAAAAGTTATTTATTTAAACTTTACTTAAATTAAGCAATAATTTATATTGGTTTTTATATAATCCTCAATCCGAAAATTAAAATTAATAAAAAGGTATATGATGGCAAATCATAAGTCGGCAGAGAAAAGAGTAAGACAAACCAAAAAGAGAACGGCAAGAAACAGATTCTACAGAACGAGAATCAAAAACATTACAAGAGCCGTATTGGAAGCCATAGAGGCTAAAGATGTAGAGGCTGCGGAAAAAGCTTTCAAATTGGCTAACAAAAACTTCCACAAATACGTTTCAAAAGGCGTATTGAAAAAGAATACCGCGGCAAGAAAAGTTAGCAGACTAAACATAAAATTAAACCAATTGAAAAAATCTCAAGCCGCATAAATTAAGCGGCTTTACTTTCCTTTTAAAAAATTCAAACAAACGATAAAACCATGCTAAAAGAAAAACTAACTCCCTTTTTAGAAAGATATGACGAAATAAGCGCACTTCTTAGCTCTCCGGAAATAACAAACGACATCAAAAAAATGACGGAGCTATCCAAAGAGCAAGCGGAGCTTGAACCTCTTAAAGAGAAGGCTACCGAATATCTTCAAACCTGCGAAGCCATAGAGGAGAACAAATCTCTGCTCGAAGATAGCGAGCTTGGGGAGCTTGCGAAAGAGGAGTTAAAAGATCTCGAAAAGAGAAAAGAGGAGTTGGAAGAGGAGATAAAACTTCTATTAATCCCGAAAGATCCGAATGACGAGAGAAACGTCTATTTGGAACTTAGAGCCGGAACGGGAGGAGACGAAGCAGCACTCTTCGTAGCGGATCTATTCAAAGCATACATAAGATACGCCGAATCGAAAGGCTGGAAAGCCGAAATAGTATCTTCAAGCGAAAGCGCTCTAAACGGATACAAAGAGATTATCGTTTTGATAAAAGGAAAAGGCGCTTACAGCAGACTAAAATATGAAGCCGGAACTCACAGAGTCCAAAGGGTTCCCGAAACCGAATCTCAAGGAAGAGTTCACACTTCCGCAATCACGGTGGCGGTTATGCCGGAAGTGGATGATATCGAGATCGAAATCAATCCAAACGATCTTAAAATAGACGTAATGAGATCGAGCGGCTGCGGAGGGCAGTCCGTAAATACAACCGATAGTGCCGTTAGAATCACCCATATTCCCACAGGAATCGTCGTAACCAACCAAGACGAAAAGTCTCAGCACAAGAATAAAGAAAAAGCTCTAAAAATCCTAAAGGCAAGGCTCTATGAAATGCAGATAAAAGAGCAGGAGGAAAAGAGCGCAAAAGAGAGAAAAGAGCAGGTGGGAACCGGCGATAGAAGCGGCAGAATCAGAACGTACAACTACCCTCAAAACAGAATAACGGACCATAGAATAGGACTGACTCTATATAGGCTTGACGCCATTATGGAAGGCGGACTTTTCGATGAAATAATAGATCCGTTAATAGCTCACTACCAAGCCGAAGAGATAAAAAGAGCCGGTTTGTAAGATAAAAAGTAACACCTTATTTATTTTTATTTTTTTTATAATTATTTTCAATAACAATTAAAACATTTTTGTTAAAATAATATACATTCATAATTCTATTAAAGGAGTCTGTATGAAAAAATTTTTGGGAATCGTAGCTGCCGGTACTTTGGCAATATCTCTTCTTAGCACTTCCGCTATGGCTGATCCTGCAAAAGGACAAAAAATATATCTTAAAAAGCTAAAAAAAGCTTGCGGATTCAACGGTGCTAAAATGTCTGCTATGCACACTCAAGACGAGTGGGAAGAGATCAAAGAAG
>JAADDG010000110.1 GCA_013154075.1 Campylobacterota bacterium
GTCAAAGCGGTATTGCTCGTAATTTCGGTTGTAAAAGTGATCAAAGCCGCTATCAAAAGCAAAATCAAGTATGGAGATATGTCTCCCGTTTTCAAAAGATATTCGGCTATGGCGTGGTCGAGTTTCGTATTGGAGAAGGCTTTGGCTATCGCAAAACCGGCTCCAAAAAGAAAGATAATCTCAAAAGGAATCTTTTTGCTATCTTCCCACTCTAAGATATTAAAAGGCGGCATAAACATCAAAAGACCGAAAAAGAGCAATATTCCCTTTTCGTTTAAACCGAGTCCCTCGTAATAGGGTTTGATCGGAGTATTGATTAAAAGGACTAAAATCAAAGCTATTATCGCAAAGGATACCTTTTTTTGCTCTTTTGTGATTTTGTACTCAAACATCTCTCTTTTTAGAGGGATGTTTTTAGCTCCTATGGAGAGTATCCATCCCGTAAATATCAGCATGATAAGAGCCAACGGAAAAATCATAAAAATCCATTTCAAAAACGGTATCATCTCAAGCCCTTTATCCTCCATAATTCCCAAAAGTATGAGATTAGGGGGTGTACCTATGGGCGTGATGATACCTCCGATACTCGCTCCGTAGGCTATGGATAGAACGAATCTCATTTTTAGATCTTTGTTTTCGGTGATGAACATTCCTATGGGCAGCAGCAAAAGGGCCGTAGTCGTATTAGATAGGAAAGAGCTTAAAATAGCCGAAGTTATCAAAAGCGAATAGATTATGCCTTTGGGTGTGGGCGGGAATAGGGAGAGGATCTTGTCGGCTATGATTTTGTGTAGATTGGTTTTCTCTACCGCTATTGCGAGCATAAAACCGCCCAAAAATAGGAAAATTATCGATTTTGAATAGTTTATGGAAGTGGCGTTTGTACTAAGTATTCCGAATGCCGGAAAGAGAATGATTGGAAAGAGAGAAACCACTCCCAAAGGAAGAGCCTCGTTTGTCCAAAGGGTAACCATAAAAGCGACTATGCCTATCAGATAGGCCTGTTTGATAGAAAAAAAGTTAAAAGCAAGAAGGAAAAATATTCCGCCTATAATGAGAGCTATAGCGATTTTCGTAACCGTCTTGTTCATGATAGATCCTTATATCCATTTTTGTTTTCTAAGCCATCTATATATGATATAAGCTATTGCCACGTTTAGTATCCAAACCGCCTCATATCCATATTTCCAATCCAATTCCGGCATATATTTGAAATTCATACCGTAATTTCCTACTATAAACGTAAGAGGTAAGAATATAAGAGAGATAGCGGCAAGTCTTTGCATCGCTTGATTCATTCTGTTTGATATGAAACCCATTATAAGATTTTGCAGATAGCCCGTTCTATCAAGATATGTTTTGGATTCGTTTATAAGGAAATTTAGATGCTCTTTTAGATCGATAAATTCATATTTCAATTTTTTTCTTATGGATGTGGTTAGATGGTTGTATAGTTTGTTTATTATGTCGTTTTCTTGGACGGAGAGTTTGGCGATTTTGTTTAGGCTTCTTCTTGCAAAATAGAGATCTTTTTGTATATCCTCTTCATCGAAATTTTTATAAAAGATATTATCCTCTATCGCTTCGAGTTCTATATCTATATAATCTACTATAGCCATTGTACGATCTATTAAAATATCCAAAATATTATAAAGACTATACTCTATCCTATCTTTCGGCTTGTATCTTTTGAAAAATTTGGCCACCATCTCTTTTACCACTTTTTCGTAAGAACAAAGAAAGATAAGGCGGTTTTGAATAAGAATTATCGCTATATTTATATCCGTATAGAGTAGGCGACTCTCTTCCTCCTGTATAAAATATTTTAAAATTAAAAGTTTAGTATTTTCGTTTTCTTCATATACTACGCTTTGATCCTCGTTTTGTATATCTTCTATGAAAGTTTCGGGAAAACCGTTTTTTACAAGCCACTTTAAGATAGTCTCGTTTTGGGTGGTTGTAAAGATGATTTTGTTGTTTTCGTCATCTATCTGGATTTCCTCTTTTCTATAGAGTCTATCGGCGAAGATATACATACTCTGCCCTTTTGAAAATTATGCTTTTACTATTATATCCAATATCTCTCGGTATAAAAAACGGTACTTTTTTATACACTTTTTATTAAAAATAAAAATTAATCTTATTATTTTATAGTTATTAAGCTACAGATAAAGAATTTTTATTTATTATTGCACTCTATCAGTACGTAAGTAGTTTAAGTTAAATTTTGTTAAAATTTTTTGCGGGGGCGAACGATTTTATATCACAAGTAAAATTTTATTTAAGATACGTTGTGCGTGTCTAAAAAGGGTTAATGATGGGTAAGAGTGTTAGAGTTTTGGTCTCAGGGGTTGGAGGCGATGTCGGACAAGGCGTTATAAAGGCTTTGCAAAAGAGTAATTTGGATCTGGAAATCTATAAAATATGCGTTTTTGAGGATAGCTCCTTTTTGCATCTTGACGATAAATCTTTTATAGCTCCTTTTTCGGCTGATGAGAGTTATATCGATTATTTGATAACTTTGATGAATAAGTTAAAGATAGATATCTTTTTTCCGACAGTGGATTCGGAAATAGTAAAAATTTCTAAGAATAAAGATATTTTAGAAGAATGCACTAACGCGAAAGTTTTTGTAGGAGATATAGATAAAGTTTTGATATGCGACGATAAATATCTAACTTACGAATTTTTGACAAAGCACGGTTTTGCTACACCGAGAACCATTATCCCGAATTCTTTTGTAGAAGTTCAAAATTTCGTCAATGAGGTGGGAACACCCTTTGTGGTTAAAAAGAGATGGGATAACGGAGCGAAAAATTTCCATATTTTAAAAGATATAGAAGAGAGCAAGATTTTTATAGGTGATGATGATTTTATATTTCAAGAGTATCTTGATGATAAAGAGGGCGAGTTTACCTGCGGAGTGTATCTTGGTGAGGATAAGCGGATAAAGGGTGTTTGTATTTTAAAAAGAGAATTAAAATGCGGATCCACCTATAAAGCGAGAAGAGTAAGAGACAAAGAGCTTGAAGAGCAGGTGGAAAATGTAGCTAAAAGTTTGGGATTAAAATATTTAAATATTCAGGCAAGGAAGATAGGAGGTAAATTTTATATATTTGAATTTAACGGCAGGTTATCCGGAACGACGGCTACCGTTAGCAGAGTCTTTAACGCTCCCGAAATGGCTATAAGAGAGCTTGTTTTAAATGAGAGGGTGGAAAGAAGTGAGAGTGACGAGATGTTTGTGATGATGAGATATCACGAAGAGATCTATACCGATTTGGAAAAGATAGAGAATTTGCATAAAAGAAGTGATGAGATCAATAAACTTTTACAAGAGAGTAAAGTATGCCACTAAATTTTATATTCGATTTTGCCGGGACTCTTGCCGATCTCTCTCCCTCCTCCGCAAAAATGCTTAAAGATTTTTTATCCAAAGAGTACTCTTTGGATATAGAGGAAGAGAGAGCCGCTTTGGCTTACGATTGTGTGGACAGGCATCTTTTTTATAGCTCTGTTAATATAAAAGATCAGAAAAATAAAAAAGAATTTTATAAATATTATAACGATTTGATTTTGAAAAATTTAGGAGTATTCGATATCGTAAATAATAGCGATAATCAGCTGTTTGATTATTTCGTATCGATAAAACGTCATTGGGTATTGAAAGAAGGAGTTAGAGAAACTTTTAAAAAGCTGAAACAAAGCGGTAAAACTATCTCCATAATTTCAAATTTTGATTCTAAGCTAAAAGATATTGTTTCTTTTTTGAATATAGACGAATTTATAGACAATCTTCATATATCTCAGGATGAAGGATTTGAAAAACCGGATGTCAGATTTTACGAGACGTTTTTCGAAAAATACGGATTGGATATAAAAAATAGCGTTTATACGGGTGATAGTTATGAGCTTGATTTCGAACCGGCTTTGAAAATAGGACTTAGAACTTTTTTGATAGACGAGAGAGGGAGATTTGTAAAACGAGATAACGTTATAGAAAAAATTCCCGATATTTTGAAACTGATTTAATTTTCATACCCTTCATAATTTGTTTACGATGGTTGATTACAAGGAGTTTATTTAAAGCTATTTTATTTTTAACCGATACTATGTAAAAAGTATCGGGAGATAAAAATTATGAAGGGTTATAAATTACCGCTTTTTCTTCTATCGTTCTTGCCTCTATCCTCTCTTTTTGCCGATAAATATTATATTCGTCACGAAAACGGAAAAGATATAGTTATAATCAACGAGCGGCATCAAATTATTTCGAGGAATTTTGAAGAGTTTTTACAAAATATCAAAAAAGGGGACGAGCTTCTTTTCAAAAGAGGGGAAGTTTTCAAAAAGCCTATAATTTTGAAAAATAAAGAGAATTTATCGATAAAGGATTACGGATCTAAAAAACTTAGATATCCGATAATCGATACGAGATATAGGATAGATGAGGACTCGTTTATAAAATTGGATATGAATAATTTGAAAAAAGATAGGAGCTGGAGAGTTTTAGAGAGTGAATTTAAAAAGAATTTAGCTCCTCTATCCTCTAAAGTTAGGCAAAATATTGCTAAAAATTTCGATGAAGTTAAAGATAGTGTATTTGAAATTTATAGAGTGAAAATTTCTCCTATAGATTGGACTTCCGTTAGAGTTTGGGTGAATAACAAAGAGATTTTAAAAGCTTTGATTTTTGAAGAGCTCAAAGAGAAAGATGATGCAAGATGGTATTTTGAGAAGCAAAACGGCTATTTGTATATTTTTGTTTTGAATAAAGATTTTAAGTTAAAAAATGTAAAGATCAACAATATGGTTTTGGATTCTCTCTCTTTGAAAAACTGTAAAAATATAGATGTGGAAAATCTCGATATTAGAGCTTCCAAATATGCCGTCGGTATTCGAGGTTCTTTGAACGTAGTTTTACAAAGTTGCAAAATCGGCCGCTACTCCTTTAGTGCTCTTAATATAACTTCCGGAGATATGGGAGATTATTCTTCAAATATCGTTATAAAGGATAACGAAATAGATTCAGGGTTTAAAGCTTTTTATAGATTTCTCTCTTCGAGAGGTTCTCAAGACGGCATCTTTATGCTAAAAGGAGTGAAAGACTCTCTCGTTTTAAACAATAAAATTATAAACTGGGGGCATAGTGCTATAAATATCTATGCTCCGAAAAACGCTCTGCCGGTTAAAAACAATAAAATAATTTCCAATTTCATTTCCGGTAAAAACATATCTTATATGCACGGAGTGACGATAGACGGGATGAATGCGGTTAAAAATGAAGTGAGATTGAATATCATAAGAGATATAAGTGCAAGAAATCAGCTAAACGGAAGAGAAAACAGATTTGTAAACAACGCGGTTTTTGACGTAAGAAACTCTCCCGTTAAATCGGATCAGGGATATAGTGCGGCTCAGGCTATAGAGCTTCAAGCTTACGGGAAGGATAATATCTCTAAAGGTAATATCATAAAAGATAATCTTTTTGCAAAAGTGGACGGAAGCTGCATATCTTTGGTAAGTTTTTCAAAAGATGGGGAGAAAAGGGATAATATTTTCGAAAACAACGTATTGATAAATTGCGGTTTGAAAAACGGCGGCGTTTTTTTGAAAGTGGATGACGGATACGGTAGGCACAATATCGAGGCAAACTCTTTTATAAACAATAGATTCAAAGCAACTAAGAGAGAACCGAAGATATTTTATAGAGGTGAGACTCTAAGCGTAGAGGAATTCAACTTCAAAGACGGATCTTTTGAAGATAGAATAGAGGGAAATGAAGTGATGGATAGAGAAGATTAAAAGTTCTTCTCTATCTCCTGTTTTAATGAATTTTCGGGAACAAGCCCGTTTATGGTTTTTACGATCATCTTATCTTTTACGAAGATAAGCGTAGGAATGGAAGTTATGTTGAATAAAGAAGCCAAATCTTTGCTCTCGTCGATGTTTACTTTATAGATTTTGACTCCCTTATAACCGTCTATCTCTTTTAAATACTCTCCCACCACTTGACACGGCGGACACCAAGGTGCATAGAAGTCTATAATATATTTATCTTTATTTTCTCTAAGCTGCATATATTTATCCATCGTCAAATGTTCGAAAGCAAATAGATTCAAACATGACAAAACCCCTAAAGCCAAAAATTTCCTCATCTTTACTCTCCTTATCATGATTTTATTTTAGATATTTATTTATCTCTTCTTGAAGTTCTTTTTGTGTTTTTGCTCCGACTTCTCTATTTATGAGTTTGTTTCCTTTAAAAAATAGAATCGTCGGTACAAACTCCACTCCCATACCCAATGTAAGATTTTTGTTTTTACCCGCATGAATCGTATAAACTTTAATATTTTTAAGATCGGCTTTGTGTATAGTTTTGTTTAGATCTTGCGAGTTCGGATCTTCGGGTACATAGAATATAACTATCTTATTATCGGGCGTAGAAACCTTTTGCATAAAATTTTTTTCCGAAATCTCTTCGAAAGCAAATAAATTTGATAAAAAGATAGAAACAACAAGAAAAATAAAAAAATTTTTCATAATTTACCTTTGTTTAAAAATTAATTTTCAAGAAAGCAAATGATACACTAAACTATTTTAAGTTATAATTAGACAAAAAGATATTGAGGTGAATAATGAGCTATTTGATGACTGTAGATGCCGGAACTGGCAGTGTTAGAGCCGTAGTTTTCGATCTTGAAGGTAATGAAATCTCCATCTCTCAAAGAGAGTGGACTCACAAAAGTGAAAATGGCGTACCAAATTCTATGAATTTCGATTGGGTTGAGGGATGGAATAAAACCAAAAAATGTATAAAAGAGTCTATCGAAAAAGCCAATATAGATCCGAAAGAGATTTTGGCCGTTACGGCTACGAGTATGAGAGAGGGAATCGTCCTTTATGACAAAGAGGGCGATGAAATATGGGCGGTTGCGAATGTGGATGCAAGAGCTTTTAAAGAAGTTAGAGAGCTAAAAGAGAAATATCCTTCCATAGAAGAGGAGTTTTATAAAATAAGCGGACAGACGTTTGCTTTGGGGGCTTTGCCGAGGCTTCTTTGGGTGAAGAAAAACAGACCCGAAATTTATGAAAAGACGGCTAAGATCTCCATGATAAGCGATTGGGTTTTGGCAAAACTCTCAGGCGTGATAGCTTCCGATCCTTCCAATGCCGGTACAAGCGGGATATTCTCTCTTGCAAAAAGAGATTGGGAACCTGAAATGGCAAGGAGAGTGGGGCTTAGGGATGATATCTTTCCTCCCGTTTTGGAAAGCGGAGAGGTTTTGGGAAAAGTAAGCTTTGAAGCTGCAAAAGAGACGGCTCTCTCTACGGATACGCTGGTAGTGATGGGAGGGGGTGACGTGCAGATGGCCTCTTTGGGGCTTGGAGTGGTGAAAGAGGGCGATACGGCCGTTATCGGAGGCAGTTTTTGGCAGCAGGTAGTCAATATGGATGAGCCTTTGGTGGCCGAGGATATGAGTATCAGAGTAAATCCTCACGTAATTAAAGGAATCTCTCAAGCTGAAGGGATAACCTTTTTTAGCGGGCTTGTTATGAGATGGTTTAGGGACGCTTTTTGTCTGCTTGAGAAGATAGAGGCCAAAAAAGTAGGGATAGATCCTTATGTGCTTTTGGAGGAGATGGCAAGCAGAGTTCCGGTGGGCTCTTACGGAATAGTGCCTATTTTTTCGGATAAGATGAATTACGGCAAGTGGTATCATGCAGCTCCCTCCTTTTTAAATCTCTCTTTGGATCCTACCGTTTGTAACAAAGCTTCTATGTTTAGAAGTCTTGAAGAGAATGCGGCTATCGTTTCGGCCAAAAATTTGGATAAAATTTCATCTTTTACAAAAACTTTTTCCAAAAAGATAGTTTTTGCCGGAGGAGCGAGCAAAGGCTTTTTGTGGCCGAAGATTTTAGCGGATGTTACGGGAAGAAAAGTTAAAATACCGGTTGTAAAAGAGGCTACTTCCTTAGGAGGAGCTATGGCTGCGGGAGTTGGTGCCGGTGTTTATGAGAGTATGGAAAGTGCGGCTAACAAGTTGGTTAAGTTCGAAAAAATTTACGAACCCGATATGCAAAATCATGAAATTTACAAAGATGTTGCCAAAAGATGGGAGAGAGCTTACAAAAAGCAGCTTGAATTGGTAGATGAGGGAGTTTTGGAGAGTATGTGGAAGGCTCCCGGATTATGAAAAGAAAGGATTTGAATGTATCTTACGAGCGAAAAAGAGCATGAGTATAGATTCGGCGATCACGGCCCTAAGTATCTTACGAAGGGGCCGAATGTGGATATGGGAGTGGTTGTGATTACTCCGGGAGAGGAGCATCCTTGCCACAAGCACGAAAAGCAAGAGGAGTCGTTTTTGGCTTTGGAAGGGGAGTGTGCCGTTTATGTGGACGGTAAAAAGATAATTTTGAAAGCGGGCGATTATCTAAGGTGCGATCCGGGAGAGGCTCACTACTTTCATAACGAAAGCGATAAGGATTTTAAGGCGGTTTTTATCAAGGCTCCCCATTTGGAGGAGAAAGATAGCGTTTATATCGATTGGAAACCGGGACAAGAGTTTATAAAGGAATAGTTTTGGCGGTAAATTACGTAAAAGAGAACGATCCTCACATCGTAAAGGTAGGCAAAAAATCTTCCGCTCTTGAGAGAAGGGCACCGCTTGTAGCTACCGCTTTGTCTTTGGTTTTGGCCGTTATCAAGCTTGTTTTCGGAATAGCGAGCGGTTCGGTGGCTTTGCTCGCTTCCGCGGTCGATTCCATTATGGATATGTTCGTATCCGTATTTAACTTTCTGGCCATAAGACTTTCGGATAGAAGCCCTGATGAGAAATTTCAGTTCGGCTATGGAAAAGTGGAAGCTTTGGCGGCTTTTTTCGAGGGGCTTGTGGTTATGGCCTCGGGATTTTATATCCTTTATGAAGGCGTTATGAAGTTTGTAAAAAACGAGCCCGTGGAGAAGATCGGAGATTCGATAATCGTTATGATAATCTCCATTATTATAGTTTTCGGTTTGGTCTCTTTTCTATCCTATGTTTATAAAAAGACGAACAATTTGGTTATAAAATCGGATCTTTTGCACTACAAAACCGATCTTTTAAGCAACTCCGCCGTTTTGTTGTCTTTGGGTATTATCTATTTTACCAATTGGTATTTTGTGGACGCTATTTTCGGTATAGCGATAGGATTATATATCGTAAAGGAGGCTTTTGAGCTTGTAGAAGAGGGGGCTTTTGTACTGCTTGATGTCTCTTTACCCAAAGAAGAGGTGGAGAAGATAAAAGAGATTATTATGAACCATCCTAAAATAAACGATTTTCATTTCCTAAAGACAAGACAGGCCGGAAAGGTGAAATTTGTGGAGGTTCATATAGTTTTGCGTCCCGATATCTCTTTGCTTGAAGCCCATAGAATAGCCGATGAGATAGAGGAAGCTATCAAGAAGATAGACGATAGCGTGATGTGGCACGTTTTGATTCATATGGATCCTTATGACGATTCATCTTTGCATGAGATATAGATAACTTCAAACTCAAGATAGGAGAGGGGATAATTTTTTATTAAATCTTTTGTTTTTTTGTAAGAGAGTTTTCTCTCTCCTCCGCTTACTCCGCTTCTTTTTATGTATCTGAACTTTGAGATATTGTCTTTGAAAAAGAGTCTGTAATTTACCGTTTCAAACTCGCATTTTCTATATTTTGAGACGGTTTTTACGATCTCTTCTTTTGAAGGGAGGGATGAATTTTGCCCTGTTAGTTCCCTTATCGTTTTGAAAGTTCCTTCCAAAAATATTCCAAAGAGCCATCGGCCTTTTAGTTTTTGCAAGTTTTTTAGTACAAAATCGAGATTTTTCGCCCATTGAAGAGATGAGGAGGAGATTATAAGATCAAACGGAGCGAAAGCTTCCAATCTTTCATAAAGAGATTCTTTTTCGAAATCTTCGTTTAAAATTATCGTTTGTTTGCTTTTTGGATGGAGATTACACATCTTTTCGGATAGATCAACTCCTACGAAAAGATCGGGATGAGATGGTAGGTTTTCATATATCTCTCCTCTTCCGCATCCAAGATCCAAAATTTTTCTATATCTTTTGTCTATCTTTTTTAAAAGGCGGGCGGCGACTC
>JAADDG010000142.1 GCA_013154075.1 Campylobacterota bacterium
TTGATTCTAAAATATGTAGAAAGCTCCAAAGGACATCTAACTCCTTTAGGCACATAGACAAACGTCCCATCCGTAAAAACGGCCGAATTCAAAGCGGCAAAAAAGTTATCACTCATCGGAACTACGCTAAATAGATACTTTTGCACCAATTCCGGATAGTCGTTTATCGCTTCGGATATGGAGCAGAATATTATTCCCATCTCTTTTAGCTTCTCTTTGAAAGTGGTAGCGATAGATACCGAATCCAAAACGGCATCCACAGCCACTCCAGCAAGCATTTTTTGCTCTTCCAAAGGAATGCCGAGCTTCTCATAGGCTCTCAAAATCTCCGGATCGACCTCATCCAAGCTTTTTGGCTTCTTTTTCGGAGCCGCATAGTAAGAGATGGATTGATAGTCAATCGGATCGTATTTAAGATGCGCCCAATGAGGCTCTTCCATCTTTTGCCAGATATGAAAGGCTTGAAGCCTCATATTGGTCATCCAATCGGGCTCTCCCTTTTTCTTAGATAGAAAAACGATTATCTCCTCGTTTAGCCCCTCAGGCGCCCTATCCTCCTCCACATCGATGGTAAATCCAAGCTCATACTCCTTAGATACGACCTCTTGAATCTTTTTCTCTTCACTGTTTTCCATTATAATTTTCTCCGTGATTGTTTCTTAATTAAGATAAAATATATCCTAATTAAGATAAAAATACTCTTAATTAAATTAAGTAGATAATATTACACAAACTTAAATGAACATTAAGAGAGCAAGAGGAGAGAAACCCTCAAAAAAACCGCACAAAATCAGATTAAATTTTTCACTCTAAAATTTCAAAAACCCCTCTTTTATCTCTCCAAATCCCCCGGTTAGAACTTGAGGATTTTTAATACCGTAAATCTTATACAAAGTAGCGGCTATCGAAAAAGGCTCAAAAGAGTATGAAGACGGTTTAGGCTTTAGATACATCCTGTTTACCTCTCCCACACTTGGCAAATAGGTCTCTCCCACAACTCCAAGCTCATTGAAATAGTTTTTACCCAAAAAGGAGAATAGATTTTGATTATTGCCGTGATCCCAACCTTTTGCCGCATTTAAATTGACGTTTCTTCCAAACTCCCCAAAAACTAAAATATTTATCCTATCCTCTCTTTTCAAAGCTTTTATATGATCTACGGCCGATTTTATCGCACTAAAGAGAGATACCATTCTTTGGGGATAATCTCTTGCTTCATTATGATCGTCCCATCCGCCAAGCCCTCCGCTTCCTATCGTAACCACTCTCGTATCGGGATTGTAAGCGCAGAGATTTACGGCCACTTGAAGCTTTTTTGCAAAAGAGTCTTTCTCGGGATATTTAACACCATCCGGCAATTTGGCCTCTTTCAAAGAGTTTACGAACTTCTCAAGCTCGACTCTCTTCTCAAACGCCTCCTCTATAGGCCCTTTACCGTTCTTTTTGGCAGAAAGCCTATCCATCTCCATATCCAAAAGAGCTCTCTTTTCTTTATAGTTTTTATTCTCTCTCTCGGCTTTCGTATAATAGAAATATGAATCGACCCATCTTCTCTCATAAGGATTGCTAAGATCTTTATCTATAGATATAGGTTTTAAAAAAGAGGGTCTATCCTCATACGAGCTATAAAACGTATTATCCCCCTCCATCGTAATAAACGGAAGTTTCGTATCTTTCGTTATAACGCCGTTTTTGTATAAAATATCCCCTATTATCGCAAATACTCCGGCGGTATCTTCATCGTTGTTCACTCCCCTTTGATTTTGAGAGACACATCTTCCGTGCGATTTATTCTTCTCTTTATCTCTTAAATAAGAATAGCATGTCCTAAAGATAGTCATATCTCCGCTTGCCAAAAGCTCCTCCATAATCTCTCCTCCGGCCTCCCTCCAAAAGCCGTTCTCGGTAGGAGTAACGCCTCTAAAGTAGTCATCATAAGAGCTTTGAGAATTTTGCTTGATCTCTTCGATATTGGTCAAATTTCCCCCAAGCTCGCTTGCTCCACCGTATAAAAATATCACTATGGTTTGAGGAGCGTTTTTTTCATATATGTTCGAATCAAACTCTATCTCATCGTAATTTATAGTTTTGGCATTACAAAACAAAGAAGAGAGAAGCAAAGAGGATCCCAAAAGAGTACTTTGTTTGATAAAGTTTCTTCTATTCATTTCTCTATCCTTTCATACCTGTAAAGCTCTTTTAGTCTCGATAGATAATCCAAAATCAATGTAGCGGCTTTCACTCTGTCGTTTAACTTAAAAAGATCAAAATCCGAATTAAATTTTCCATCTTTTAAAAAGTGTTTCAAAAAGATCTCCTTTTCATCGCTATCGGCCTCTCTTCCTATTACACTTAAAAATATATAATCTATAAGCTTTTTGGCAAACTTTTCATGTTCATTGAAACCTATCCCCTCAAAATGCCTATCGTCCAAAAACTCCTTTTGAATCCAGCCGTTATTTCCCCAATCGTAATTATTGATCTTCGATTCATTTACGTTTTTTAGCAAAATCTCCTCTCTTACAAACTTATGATAAGACATGAAAGATTTGGTATCCAAAGGAACATTTACACTCTTTCCGAGTTTATATTTCATAGAAGCCTGTCCCATATCCTCCAAAGCATCGTCAAATCTCAAAAAGAGATATTTATCATGCTTGTAATACAAACTTTTAGTAAGATAAAAGAAAGCCTCTTCACCACTTTTTACTCTGTCGGATTTCAAAAGATAATCTCTTGAAAAGACTATCTGAAGCAAAATATCTTGCCAAGTTTGAGGATTGGATGAGAATATATCCTCTTTGATTCTCTCTTTCTCAGCGGCAGAAAACATAGGAAAGTAGAAATCTACAAGCCTTAAAATGACACTTTTTAAAAACCTCTCACTCTTTACCATCTCTCTATAAAAATCAAATCCGTTATAAATAGTTGTTCCAAAAAGATTCAAAGGTTTGGTATTTTCGTTTAGATCAATTACCAACGTATCGTAATCCCTATCAAGCTTCCAATTTTTCAAAGCCGTAGCAGCTATCGGAACGTGAGAGTCGTCAAAATCCATCGTGAAAATTTCAAGCATCTCCCTACCGTTATCTTCGGGACTTCTAAATCTCCTCCAGTTATCTTCGCTCGTCATATACAAAAAGGTGCTATATCCGATAGTGGCCTCGTCTCTGAAGTTTCTAACAAGTCTCGTATAGACTCTCGTGATATTGGGCTTATGGGAGGAAGCAAGCTCGTAAGCCGGAGAGAACATTATAGTTTGAGTCAGTACGTAAGCGCTCCAAAGATTTATATACTCCTTATCCAGATCGGGAAGCAGATAAAATCTCTCCAAAATCCTATACACCTCATTTCTGCCCCAAGAGGGATAGCCAAAATAGTTCTCATTATCCATAAACTCCTCTACCGAGGCCAAATCGTTTGAAGAGAGCTTTAACTTCTCTTTGGTTTTCGATATAAACTCTTTTGAAGCTATCTCCTTTTTTAACTTCTCCAAAGGCATACCGTAAAAAAGCGTAGAGAAAAGCTTTTGAGCTATTTTGATTCTTTGAGTCTCACTAAAAGAGTTAAACTCCTCATCACTCAATTGAGGCAATCTATATTTGGAAAACGAGATATTTTTAGAGTAAAGTTTAAGCCCCTTGTAATCGTTTCTATCGTCATAGCCGTATTTCGGAGGAGAGATATTCTCGTCATCTTTGATAAACTTTTTAGAAAGCTTCTCGAACTCTTCGGAAGATAAAAAGGAGTTTAAAATCTCCTCTCTTGAGCTGTTTTTTAGCTTATTAATCCAAAAATCCTCCCCCTCTTTATCAGGCTCTCTGCCTAAAATAGTCTTATAGGCTATTTTGACAAAATCCCTATCGCTCACATTCTTTTTCAAAAATTCGTTTGAAAAGAAGAAGCTTTTTACTATATCAGAAGGAGTTTTATCTCCTTTTGAGAGCCTTTCTTTCCAAAAATTAAGCCCTTCATAATCGGACTCTCTGCCTAAAATATAGTTATAGAACCTCTCAATAAAAGCTTCCAAAAGATCATTACTATCATAAGCTTTTACCCCATAAGAAGAGCAGATCTTCTCAAACTCCTCGCTCATAGCAAAACCGTAAAACACCTGCTTTCTAAGCTCACCGCTTTTTAATCTCCCAACCCAATACTTCTCCCCCTCATTATCCGGTTCTCTATCCAAAAAAGTTCTATAGCTTCTTCTTACAAACTCGGTATCGTTTAAATCAAGAGCTTTCATCTCTTTGGAAGAGTAGAAAAACTGCGCAACTCTAAGAGCGCTCTCTCCCTCTTCAAATTTACTCCTCCAATATCCAAGCCCCTCGCTATCCGCTTTTCTCTCAAAAATATTCAAATAAAGCCTCTCTATAAAAGAATCGACCGAGCTTGAGCCATCAGCTCCAAGCAAAATAGAAAAGATCATAAACAGCAAAACAAGATATCTTCCCACTCTATCTCCTTTTTGTAAGTTCCAGCAAAAATACGGGATACTCCCTATTTTCTCCCTTTTTTATCGTATGAATCACTCTATATTCAAGATCAAAATCCCTAAAAATCTCAAAAAGCTCCTTTTTCAAAAAACCAAAATGCTCCACTCCCTCATTTCCGTGATCATGAAACGTTCCGTCTTCCTTGCAAAGATCGGCAATAAATATTTTATTTGCTATATTTTGAAGTTTCATGGATAAAGCATTTAGATCTTTGATATGATGAATAGTCATGGAGCTAACAGCCACGTCAAAAACCTCATCCACTTCGAAAATATCCTTTTTAAAAGCCTTTGCGTTTAAATTCAAAAGTTTCGCTTTTTCGTTAAATCTCTCAACCATTTTCAAAGAGGTATCTATCCCCACAACCTCTTTTACAAAAGGAGCCAAATTAAGCCCCACAAGCCCGGTTCCGCATCCAAAATCCAAAACTTTATCATCCTTTTTCAATTTATCCTTCACTTCTCTCACCACAGCTTTGGCAAGCTCCACCCTTCTTGGCAAATCGTCCCAGCTTAAAGCCTCTTTGTCAAATCTATTCAAACTCTCCTCCCAAATCGCATTTGATACTATGAGTTTTCGTTTTTTTAAAGATCTCCATAGCCTCTTTCGAAAATTCACCCCCCTCATGCGCTATCAAAGGAGGCAATACCTCCAAAAAACTTTTAGAGTTTTTTCTCGCACAAATCATAACGAGATTGGCTCTTTTAGCTCTGTTTGGATGAACGAACCTCACAACCTCCGCTTTCAATTTGAAACTATCAAGATAAAAAAACACTCTATCCATGCTTTTTGGATCGTAGCAGAATATAAACCTTCCTTTAGGCTTAAGAGCCAAAGAAGCGCTTTTTATAAAATCTTCCAAAGGCAGATTGGAAGCGTATCTGCTGATATTTAGATGGATATTTTCGCTTTTTAGGTGATTGTCGTGATAAAAAGGCGGATTTGAGATAACGAAATCAAACCTGTTTCTAAAAGGAGCTTTCGAAAAATCCTCTTTTAATACATTGCTTTGGATTTTATTGATTTTGGCGTTTTTTTCGGTTAGAAAAATATTTTCATCCTGAATGTCTATTTGCGTTAAATTTATTTTAAAATCTCTTGCCACCAAAAGCCCAAGTATCCCGCAACCGCTTCCCACATCCAAAACCTCTCCTCTTGGAGAGAAGCGGGAGATAAAGTCGTATAAAAAATGAGTATCGCTATTGAAACAGTATCCACCCTCTTTTTGGTAAAAAAGCATTAAAAAAACCTTTTTTAATTTGAGATTATATCTAATAAAGTCTATCTTTAAAAAAGTTTTTATATACTATAAGCTTTACAAAGAGAGGATGAAGAGGGCGAATGAGAGTTATTCGAACAGTTTTGATAGTCGTTTCGCTTCTATCTTTTTTGCATGCGGGTATTTTCGATCTTATAAAAGATATTTTCAAACCGAAACAAAATCAGCCACAGCAACAACAAGAGAGAACTATCCAAAGAGAGGAGCCTCCTTCTCAAATAGAGGAGTTTCCAACCGAAAACGAGATCATAATCGAAGAGGGAGAGGAGGAGGAACAAGAGCAGGTTATAGAAAAGATTCCGTTTCCCAAATACCCCTATTCTTATAAAATAGCCTTCATACTTCCCAAAAAACTGATAGGTAAATACTCCGTTACCACCGTAAACGCGACGATAGCATACCTTCTAAAACGAGAAATAAACTTCAAAATAGACGTTTTTGACATAAAAGACGGAAATTTCGACACTCTAAACAGAGTCCTAAGCAAAATAGAATCAAGAGGATATCATCTCGTAATAGCACCCGTTACGCGCCAAATTGCCAGAAACATATGCTCTTTGTACATAAAAAAGCTGATCTATATCCCGACAGTAAACAAAAACTCCCTCTCATGCGACGACCCCAACGTCTATTTCGGAGGAATAGACTACAACAGACAGTTTTTAGCGCTTGCAAAAAGAGTAAGAGATAAAAACGCAGTACTTGTTTACGATACATCTCCTTTCATATCGACTCTAAATTCGTTCGCCCAAAACTACTTTTTTATCAAAAAAAGAATAATCGTAAAAGATATTAAAAATTTAAAAAACACCATTTTGGCAAATAAGAAATCTTTGCAAAACTCCACGGTTTTATTGAATACCCCTCTTGTAAAAACGGCTCTTTTATTATCGGATCTCTATTTCTACTCGATCAAACCCAAATATTTTCTATCCACTCAAATCAATTACGATCCTCACATATTTTTGCTAACTCAGTACAAAACAAGAGAAAATATGCTCATAGCAAACTCCATCTTCGAAACTTACATCAAATATTCCGACGCTTCCGAAATTCTAAATTCAAACATCAAATTCGATAAAGTAAATTACGCTACAATGAACGGACTTGATTACTTCTTTGTAAACTCATATAGAGACAGAGGTAGGATCTTTAAAGAAAAGGTGTATGACAATCAAATATATTACAATATCGAGATAGTCTCCCCGGTTCAAGGCAAATTTATCAGAAAATAATTCTTTTAGACAAAGCTTATCTAAAACCTTTTTTAGCTACAATAGTAATTAAAATAATTAAATATTTTGGCGATATAGTTGTAAAAACTCACAAAGGCGATTCTTATGAAAAAACTAAACATCCTATTTACGGCCTCCGAAGCCGCACCTTTCGCAAAAACGGGAGGACTTGCCGACGTAGCGGGCGCTTTACCCAAAGCCTTGAAAAAACTCGGGCACGACGTTAGAGTCGTCATTCCAAGATATTATGTCGTGGATAAAGAGAAATATAACCTAAAACCTCTCCAAGGCGCGTTAGGCGTTCCTATGGGAGTGATGGGAGAGATTTGGTGCGGAGTGTATGAGGGCAAAATTCCAAACAGCGACGTTCCGATCTATTTCATAGAGCATGAAGGCTTTTTTGGAAGAAGCGGTCTTTATGCGGATGAAAACAATATCTCCTATTCCGATAACGACAATAGATTTATTTTCCTAAGCAAAGCGGCGCTGCAGCTGGCAAAAAAGCTTAGATTCAAACCCGATATCGTTCACGCAAACGATTGGCACACTGCCCCAACAGCTCTATTTCTAAATACTCACTATGTTTGGGATAGCGACTTTGAAGATACTGCATCCGTTTTGACCATTCACAACCTTCAGCATCAAGGAAAGTTCTACAAAGGCGTTATGGATGTGCTTAGCGTGGGATGGGAACACTTCACTCCCCAAGAGCTCGAGGAGTATGACGGAGTTAATCTGCTTAAGGGAGGAATCTATAATTGCGACGTTTTCAATACGGTTAGCAGAAAATATGCAAAAGAGATTCAAACTCCCGAATTCGGTTGGGGGCTTGACGGAGTGATCAGAGATCACAAAGACAAACTCTACGGAATATTAAACGGAGTGGATTATAGCGAATGGTCTCCGGATATAGATCCTTATATTCCAAAAAATTACGATTTGGATAACTTGGGGGGAAAGAGAGTTTGCAAAAGAGAACTTCAAAAAGAGTTCGGCCTTCCTCAAAGAGACGACGTTCCTTTGATAGGATTCGTAGGAAGATTGGCAGAGCAAAAAGGTATAGGACTTATAGCGGAAATTATTTGGAGTCTGCTTGAGAGAGACGTTCAGTTTGTGCTTCTTGGAAGCGGAGAGAAGTGGGCCGAAGATCTCTTTAGACACGTAAGCTATTGGAAAAAGGATAAATTCGCTTGCAAAATAGGCTATGACAATCCTCTATCTCACAGAATAGAAGCGGGAAGCGATCTGTTTTTGATGCCCTCTTTGTTCGAGCCTTGCGGACTAAATCAGATCTATAGTCTAAGATACGGAACACTTCCTATAGTTAGAGCCGTGGGAGGACTTGACGATACGATAGAAAACTACGATCCCTATACAAAGAGCGGAACTGGATTTAAATTCTATGAAGCGAGCGGAAGAGCTTTGCTATCTACGATAGATTGGGCGATAGATACTTACTATAACGATAAAGAGGGTATGAAAAATCTCATAAAAAACGCCATGAGTAAAAGATTCGATTGGGAGAGTTCGGCAAAAGCTTATGAAGATATCTACTATCTTGCAAAAGCGAAAAGAAAATGTAAAAAATATCAATAAGGATACAATATGAAAAATCCCCATCCTATAAGTTACGACTTTTCTCTATTTAGCGATTTTGACATCTATCTGTTCAAAGAGGGAAAACATACCAAACTATACGAAAAACTCGGCTCTCATCTTATCAAAGAAAAAGAGGGAGTCTATTTCGCCGTCTGGGCGCCGAATGCCGAGTACGTAAGCGTTAGAGGGGATTTTAACAATTACAATACATCCTCTCATCCTCTTAAACTAAGAGAGGACGGATCGGGTATCTGGGAAGGATTTATAAAGAATATAAAACCAGGCATCACTTATAAATATCACATAAAATCCAAATATCACGGAATCGTTCACGACAAAAGCGATCCTTACGGCTTTTTTTGGGAAGTACCGCCAAAATCAGCTACGAGAGTATGGGATATAGAAGGATATGAGTGGAGGGATAAAGAGTGGATGAAGATAAGAAAAAACAAAAACTCCCTCCACTCCCCCATAAACGTATATGAAGTACATCTCGGATCTTGGAGAAGAAAGGTAGAGGAAGGAAACAGATATCTAACTTATAGAGAATTGGCTGACGAACTGGTAGAGTATCTAAAAGATATGAACTACACTCATGTAGAGCTTTTGCCCATCACCGAATACCCTTTTGAGGGATCTTGGGGATATCAAGTGATAGGCTATTTCGCTCCCACTTCGAGATTCGGAACCCCTCAGGATTTTATGTATTTCGTGGATAAAATGCACCAAAACGGAATCGGCGTCATTATGGATTGGGTACCGTCCCACTTTGCCGTGGATATGCACGGGCTTATCAATTTCGACGGCACAGCTCTATATGAACATCAAGATCCAAGACAAGGCTACCATCCGGAATGGGGAAGCATCATTTTCAACTACGGAAGAAACGAAGTGAAAGCCTTTTTGATAAGCAGTGCGATGTTTTGGCTGGAAAAATACCACATTGACGGCCTTAGAGTGGATGCCGTAGCCTCCATGCTCTATCTTGACTACGCAAGAAAAGATGGAGAGTGGATCCCAAACAAATACGGCGGAAACGAAAATCTTGAAGCCGTGGAGTTTCTAAAAGAGTTGAACGAAACAATCTACACTTCAAACGAAGGGATAATAAGCATAGCCGAAGAGTCCACCGCGTGGCCTATGGTAACCAAACCGCCCTATATGGGAGGATTGGGATTCGGGCTTAAGTGGAATATGGGATGGATGCACGATAGTCTTGATTATTTCAAAAAAGACCCCATCTACAGACAATACCATCATGATAGATTAACGTTTACCATCTGGTACACCTTTGACGAAAATTTCATCTTGCCTCTAAGTCACGACGAAGTGGTTCATATGAAAGGCTCCTTGATAAATAAAATGCCGGGATTGTATGATGACAAATTCGCAAACTTAAGAGCTCTTTTTTCCTATATGACGGCACATCCGGGCAAAAAACTGCTGTTTATGGGAGGAGAGTTCGCTCAATTTGCCGAATGGAACTACAAAGAGAGTCTCGATT
>JAADDG010000052.1 GCA_013154075.1 Campylobacterota bacterium
GACCTCGAAGGCTCTCTCAAGCCCCCGCTCTCTCAAACGAGGCCGAAATTATATAACAAGAAAGCTTAAATAGAGCTTAAATGGGGTGGGGTTAGAAAAAATTTTCATTTTCCTTTTCATAGATCAAAGGAACGAATCTAAATCCGTAATATTTCTCCCCTTTTATCTCCCCATTTGGCATTTTTGTAAACCTATATATAGAGTCTTTTATCGGAATAACAAGCACTCCGTTATCTTTTAGTTGATCAAAAAGCTCTTTGGGAATATCCTCGGCTGCCGCCGATACTAAAATCTTATCAAACTTTTTACCTTTAACTCCCAATGTTTTATCGGCCTTTTTTATTTCACATCTATTTTTAAACCCGAGTTTCAAAAGATTCTCTCTTCCAAAATCTACCAATTCATCTATTCTCTCAAGCCCAAGCACATTTCCCTCATCCCCCACTATGGAGCACAAAAGAGCGGTAGTCCATCCGGAGCCGCTTCCTATATCCAAAATTTCATCCCCTTTTTTAGGCTGCAAAAGCTCAAGCATAAAAGCTACCGTAGAAGGCTGAGAGATAGTTTGATCTCTACCTATAGGCAAAGGTCTATCTTCATACGTATGTTCACTTAGCTCTTTAGGTACAAAATACTTTCTATCAACTCTTCTAAAAGCCTCCTCTATAAGAGGAGTTTTTAAAGCTCCGTAGGCTTTCATATGCTCGATAAGAGCTTCCATACTCCTCATTTTTCACACTCCTTCAAATTTAATTTTCAAAAATCCTTCAGGCATTAAAGCGGTAGCAAGCATAACCTCGTTTATATCCTTATGTTCTCTCCAGCTTTCATTTTCTCTATTTCTCTCATCAAGCCAGAACTCTTCTATCTCTTTTCCAATGACACTAAAATCTTCCAAAATATCAAAATACAATTTCAAATCGCTTTTATCTCTTAGTATCTCTTTCATAATAGGAACGCCCTTTAAGCCTATCGACAAACCAAGCTCTCTAAAAGCAAGCCTATATTCGACGGGATACGAAAAATAGTTATTTTGAATAAAAAGTTTCAATCCTACAATAGAACTCTCTATAAGCTTTAGCAAAAAATTTTCATACTTTTCAAAATTCATTTCACTTAAAAATACGGCATCACTAATCAATCCCCCAAGTCCCAGCGGGTCAGCCGTCACAAGATTTAAATCTTTTGTCATGAAATAGAACTCATCTATCTCGTTATCCAAATCCAAATTTCCATAAAATCGGGGATTTCTTTTGATAATTTCATTTATTTCCATATAGGTTATAAACCCGTCCAAAGGATCGTGATGTCCCATAGAAGATACCAAAGGGCGACTTAAATCGGTACTCATTTTCCAATACATTAAAGTTCTTCTTCCGTCAAAATAGGTAAATTTCTTAAACGCAACCTTAGCAAGCTCCATTGCCCAAAAATTATATTTATGATCTTTTGTAACTTGAGTCACTCTGCTTAAGGCATGCATCCACTTTGTCAAATAGTGAAAATATTGCCCGTCTCTATCCCACTCCAAATCCTCATCAAACGGCTCGTCTTCCGCTCTCTCTTTGATCTCTTTACCTATTCTGAGTCCGCCTATTGTCGGATGAAGTTCACCGTCTTTATCTCTAAGACCGCTAATCCATCCCTTTCTCTCGTCATCTTCTCTAAATTTACCCAAGACATGATGCACCTGATCAATCAACTTCAAAGCTAACTTCAAATAGTTTTCATCTTTACTATCTTCATAAAGAGATAAAAAATTACATACCGCAAACGCATCCGTCCATAAATACCGCCGAGGAATTCCATCCCCCACCAACCCGGTTCTTTTAGCGAACTCCTCCATTAAAAAAGATACTACCTCACACTCTCTCATATTTTATCTCTCCTATTTATTCAAAAGTTATTATTCCACAAAAGCCGCACTCATATAACCGACTACTTGAGAAGTATCTCCGCTTGCATCGGCACTCGTTCTATAATCCAATAAAATAGGTTTCAATCTCAAATCTTTAGCAGCTATGATCATTCCTTCCACACCTATTTTACCACAAGCCTCACAACCTCTATGAAGTTGTGACGGATCAAGCTCGTTTACGGCTTTTAGACAAATACTATCCAGCATATTGGCTTTTTCAATATCGTAGTAATGACTTAAATCAGTGCTTATAACTACGGCGATTTTAGGATCTTTCAAAAGATACTCTATAATTTTCGCTATATTTAAAGGAGACTCGTCTCCGTAAACAAGCTCCACCACTAAAGCGTCGGGATTATAAAACTTAATAAAAGGCATTTGCACTTCAGTACTATGCTCATGATGAGCTTCCGGATAAAAAGATAGAGAAAACTTCTCTTTAAGATCCTCAACAACCTCTCTATCTATTTTCAAATTTCCAAAAGGTGTCTCATAAAAATCATAATCGCTTACACTCGTTCCGCTTAGATAGACTCTATGGCTCGGCCCTATAACCACTATAGTTTTAGCATCTCTGTTTCCAAGAAGCCTATGAGCGAAGTTTGCCGTAAAACCGGAATAAATATAACCGGCATGCGGCGCTATTATAGATCTCGGTCTTATTTTGAAAATCTCCTTATCTTTTATATTTTCATCTAAAAGCTTATTGAAATAATCTATCATTTGTCTTATTTCTTCTTTGCTTGCGGGATAAAATTGCCCCGCTACCGCACTCTCTCTTATTCTCATTTCCACACTCCTTCTATTTCTCTGTTACATTTAGGACAATGTCCGTCTTTAAGGTTATTTACAACCACCGAATATCCCGTCCTATCTATCAAAAGTTCTCCGCAATTTGGGCAATGCGTATCTCCATGTACCGGGACGTTACCAAGATAGATATAGTATAATCCGGCTTTTTCCCCTATTCTTTTCGCTCTTTGCAAAGTCTCTATACCAGTCCATTTGTGATCGGTCATCTTATAGTCCGGATGAAAAGCGCTAAGATGCCAAGGCACATGCCTTCCAAGCTCATTGGCTATGAAATTCGCCATAGCTTCCAAATCCTCATCTTTGTCATTTTCACCCTCGATTAACAAGGTGGTAACCTCCACCCATATACCTTCGCTTACCATCATTCTCAAAGTATCTTTAACCGCTTCAAGACCGCCTTTTAGGACTTTTTTATAATATCCTTCATCCCAACATTTCAAATCTATATTGGCGGCATCGAGCCAATTTGGCATATCTTTTATAATTTCGGGAGATTCGAAACCGTTGCTTACAAATAGATTTTTAAGCCCCCTCTCTCTTGCTATCACTCCCACATCTCTTGCATAAGGATAAAAAATAGTAGGCTCGTTATAGGTATAGGCTATGGACTTACAGCCGTACTCCAATGCCAAATCCACCATTTTTTCGGGACTTACATAGATCTCTTCGTTTACGTTTTTCTCTTGCGAAATTTGCCAATTTTGACAAAAAGGGCATTTGAAATTACACCCTACGGTTCCGAAAGAAAAAGCCTTAGTACCAGGTAGAACATGATATAGAGGCTTTTTCTCTATAGGATCCACATTCAAAGCTACAGGATGTCCGTAAACGAGATTCTTAAGCTCACCCCCTTCATTTTTGTTCACTCCGCAGATTCCCACTTGTCCCTCTTTCAGTTTACAATAATGTCTGCAAAGTAAACAAATTATTCTATCTTTACCCTCCTCTTTTTTATAATATTTTATTTCTGGCAATTGATTATAAGACATTTTCACTCCTTTTATACAATAAACTTTATACTGGTTAGCTCAAGTTTCTTAAAATATAGCACTTTGTTTTCAAAAAGTCAAGACCTTTTTTATATTTTTTAACAATTTTTATTATCTCTTTTCTCGCCACAATGGAACGCTATTTGCTTCATTACTAACAAAGAGATTTTTAAGGAAAAAAGATGACGGCTCAACTTCTAAACGTAGAATCGATAGAAAAAAATCTACTCTCTCACAAAAATATAAAGGCTAAAACTTCAAACGACAAAGATCTATTTAGTGCTCTTTTGGAAGGAATATTGCAACAAGAAAGCTCAAAAAAGAAGTCTAAAAAAGATTTGATAGATCTTCTAATAAAAAACAAATCTGCGGATCTAAAACCACACTCCTTTTTAAGTATAGAGATAAAAGAGTTGCAAAACACAAAAATAAAAAAGGACTCAATAAAAGAGTCGTCCGAAAAAGAAATTTCAAAAGAGGATAAACCTTTAGAGATTTCACTAAACGATCTTTTCAAAATATTAAATATAAGCTTCTCGAACCAAAAAGATGAAAAAATTATACAAAAAGAGATCTCTAATTTAAATATTCAACCCAACAAAATAGACAAAAAAGTTTTGCAAGAGTTCAAAGAAGCGAAAAATCTACAAGAGTTGTTAAAAACGGCTCAAAAAAACGGCATAGAGATCAAATCCTTCTCCATAGAAAAATCTCTTTTCGACAAACTTCAACCAAATCTCAAAAAAATCATAGATCAAAGCCTAAAAAGAGAAGAAACCGATACAAAAATAGAACCGAAACAAGATCAAACTACCATAAAAACTCAAGAGATATTAAATCACAAAATTAAAAAAACAAATATCCAAAGTACGAAACAAAACATCATAAACGATCCTCAAACCTCATCGACTCCTACTCTAAAAAGCATATTAAACGAGAAAAAAGAGACAAAGAAAGAGATTGAAACCAAACAGCTAAAAAATCAAAAAGAGGTAAAAAGAGATAAAAAAGCCTCCCCATTCGCCATCATAGAAAACAAAGAGATAAAAACTCAAATCAAATCCGTTCAAAAAGAGACAAAAGACAATATAATCCAAAACGAAACAAAAATACAAACATCGGAAAACGAACCGAAAGAGAACAAACCCCAAATCCATACGATTCAAACACAAACGGAAAAAACATCTTTCGATAATTCCAAAAACATAAACGTTCATAAAACATTTAACAATTTCGCGCAAAAATTTCAAGAGGCCATAGAGAGCTACAAACCTCCAGTAACGAAGGTACAAATCTCTCTAAACCCCAAAAATCTCGGAGAGGTGGAGGTTACATTGATCCATAGGGGAGACAACCTTCAAGTCTCCATCTCTCCCCAAAATCCACAAGCTCTAAATCTATTCCATCAAAATCAGACGGAATTTAGAAACGCTTTGGCAAATATAGGTTTCTCCTCCGTAGATATGAACTTTTCCGATTCCAACCAAAACAAAAACCAACAGCAAAACGATCAAAAGGCGTATAAAAAGGATTTCGAAGAAGAGGAAAACGAAAATAGTATAGCGACCATAAATTTCACTATCCCAAGATATATTTAAAAGGAAAAAACGATGACAACCAACGCTCTAAACTCGCTCACCCAATCGACAAACGACACAAATACGGCGGTAAATCCGAAATCGATTCTCGGTAAAGACGACTTTTTAAAACTACTTTTGGTGGAACTTGAATATCAAGATCCCACTTCTCCGATGGATACGGATAAAATCCTCACTCAAACATCGGAACTTGCGACTTTGGAAACTCAGCAAAATACCAATAAAACATTGGAAAAGATAACGAATCAATTTCAAGCCACTTCCAATCTCGGCGCAATAGCCGCTATAGGAAAATATGCAAAATTAAACAACAAAATCAAACTTGAAGAGAATCAACCCACCTCCTTCAATATCAATTTCGAAGCGGAGGTAAAAAAAGGAACCATTCATATCTATGACGAAAACAAACAGGAAGTAAGAACCATAGATATTGAAGAAGGAAGCGTAGGCAATACGACCATAACGTGGGACGGAAAAACTAACGGGGGAGAGAATGCGAAAGCCGGATTTTACACCATAGAGGGAAGCTATATAGACAAAAACAACAAACCTCACGATATAGATTTCGGAACCTACCCTATAGAGGGAGTCTCTTTCAGTAACGGAAAAGTGCAATTTAAAATAGGTAACCAATACATCCCTATGGACAACATATCCGAAATATTCGAAAAAGGAGCTTAGAATGAACAGATCTTTTTATATAGGCGTTTTAGGCTCTAAAACTCAAATGAAGGGTATAGACGTATGCTCAAACAACATAGCGAATATAAACAATTACGGTTTTAAAGCAGATCGTCCGGAATTTAAAACCATATTCGAGACGGAAGCTTCGGACAACTTTTTCGACCCCACATCAAACGATATAAGCGCCGGAGCGGTATTGCAAACTACCGTAAGCGATCTCTCTCCCGGCTCATATATGCAAACGGATAAAGATTTCGATATGGCGATAGCCGGAGAGGGGTGGTTCGGAGTAATGAACAAAGATAAAGTATATTTTACAAGATCGGGTTCTTTCTTCAAAGACGCACAAGGATATCTTGTAGATGATGACGGAAACTACCTAATGGGAACGATGGCCGCAAACTTCACCGATAATACGGATACGATATCTCCTATAGACGGGGAGATAAAATTAAAAGACGTAGCCAATCAGGAAAAGATACAACTACCCACAATGCTAAAAATGCAAGCCAAACCGACCACTTTCGTAGAGATAAAAGGAAATTTGGATCCTACGATAAAGAAACGGTTCGATCCTAATCTGCAAAAAGACGTAGAAGTTCCGAATATCGAAAAATATTCTACGGATATCGTAGCTCCAAACGGAGAAAAAAATATACTCAATATCACTTTTGAAAAGATAGTTCCGCAAAAACAAAGCGGAGTGGATTGGAAAGCCACGTTCGAATTGGCAGATAGCGAAGGCAGGATTTTGGATTCTTCGGAAGGCTTTTTATCTTTTAATGAATACGGAGCTCTCATAGAAGCGAATATCCCTACACTAAACAACGGATCCTCTCCTCTAAAAATCGATCTGGGTACGGTCTATAGCCCGGAAAATCCGAACGGAGGCTATGACGGAATAGTATCCCACGTAGGAGCATCACAACAAAAGTCGATCTCCAAAGACGGATATGTGGCCGGAGATCTTACGGGATATGACGTTTTGGAAAACGGAGAGATAATAGCGGCCTTCGACAACGGTAAAACCGCTCCGATAGCGAAAGTGGCCATCTACCATTTTCAAAACGATCAAGGACTCCATAAAGTAACACCCACCATTTACGAAACGACTCCAAATAGCGGAGAACCGAAATTTTACAAAGACGCAAACGGCAACGTAATAGAAGAGTCGAAAATCTTATCCAAGACGCTTGAGACATCCAACGTCCAACTAAGCGAAGCTCTAACAAGACTTATAGTCATGCAAAAAGCTTTCGACGCAAACGCAAAAAGCATCACGACAAGCGATCAAATGATCCAAAAAGCTATCAATATGAAAAAATAGGCATAGATTTTGCTTAATAAATAAAAGAGGAGTTTTTCATAAAGGTAATGAAAAGGATTAAAAAATGATGAGATCTTTATGGGCCGGAGTAAGCGGTCTTCAAGCACACCAAATGGCGATGGACGTAGAGGGAAACAATATCGCAAACGTCAATACTACCGGTTATAAATATTCAAGAGTCAATTTTGCCGATCTACTTTCGCAAACAAGCAAAATAGCAACGGCACCTCAAGGAGATATGGGCGGTAAAAACGCCATACAGGTAGGACTCGGAACTAAAGTTAACGCCGTTACGAAAATATTCTCTCAAGGCTCCATCCAAACGACGGATAAAAATACCGACTTGGCCATACAGGGAGACGGTTTCTTCGTCCTTAGCGGAGATAGCGGCAGAACATACAAATATACAAGAAGCGGAGATTTCAATTTCGACGCCAAAGGCCACCTTGTAGACAACAACGGATATATAGTGCAAGGATGGGTTAGAGATTCCCAAACCGGGAAAATAGATTCCACCACATCCGTAACCGATATCACCATTCCTCCGGGACTTACGGCACCGGCCAATCCAAGCTCCTATATTGCCTTGAAAGCGAATCTAAACTCTGGAGATACGATAATTAGCAAATCTCCGATCAGACCGCTTGACAGTGTGGACGGAACGGCCGGAACCGATAACGTACAAGGTACAAGAGACGACGAAAAGATAGACGACTTCGAAGTGCTTTTTAATGAAAAGGGAGAGGCCTTCAATCTCCAAGAGGGACAGGGAATAAAGGTAAGCTTTGACGGAGGAAAAACGACAAAAGAGTTTAGATATACAAACGACTCCACAAAAGTCGATACCACCGCAGCAAGCGGAGTATATAGATTCAAAAGTACCGAAGATTTGAGAGCCGCTTTGCAGCATTGGGCCAAACAGACGGAAAATACGGTAGAAGTTACCGTAAACGAGAGAGGAAAGTACGTAATAGACAATTCGAATCAAAATGCCGCAAACGATCTAAACATAGTAGTCTCTTCCATCGAGGACGACAACACGGTAGAAAACGTAAGATTTACAAACGCATTTCAATCCCTATCCGGCGAACTTCCCGCAAAAAGTACGGTAAGCAGAGTATCCCAAATCATAAACGCCGCAACCTACGCTTCAAGTATAGATATTTACGACTCTCTCGGTACGAAACATACCGTTAGATTCGAGTTTAGAAAATCCGGATATAAAAGAGACGAAAACGGCACCAAAGTCGGAACCGTATGGGATATGAAAGTATCCGTTCCGGAACCGGGAGATATAAAAGGAAAGGTTTTTCCAAACGAAGTGGACGGCCAAATAACCTTCAACAAAGACGGATCTCTATCCTCCTACACTCCTACAAGCATAACCTATACCGCAAACAACGGATCGGCGCCCAATCAAATAATAGATCTCAAATTCGGTTCGGCGGGAGATTTCGACGGACTTACAAGCTTTGACAGCAGATCCAATACCGCAAGTATAACCCAAGACGGATATCAAAGCGGAGATTTAATAGGAATAAGCATAGATGAAAGCGGTATGGTAATAGGAAACTTTTCAAACGGAAGAAATATGTCCTTGGCCAAAATAGCTATGGCAAGATTCACGAACAATTCGGGACTCCAAAGCGAAGGAAGCAGTCTATTTACCGAAACGGCAAACTCCGGGGCGGCTTTGATAGGAGAAGCGGCACTTGGCGGTAGAGGATTTATCCAATCAAGCGCATTGGAGATGAGCAACGTAGATCTAAGTAGAAGCCTTACCCAGCTTATAGTGGTTCAAAGAGGATTTCAAGCAAACTCGAAAACAATAACAACAAGCGATCAGATGCTAAATACGCTCTTGCAGCTTAAACAATAAAAAAGGGGAAATCCCCCTTTTTATTAATGTTTTACTTTTTGTTTGGAAGATTTTGAAGTTTTAGATGACTTAGATTTAGTAGATTTAGATTTTTTAGAAGTTTTTGTTTTAGAACTTGTTTTATTTCTCTCTTGCTTTGATGTCTTTTTCTTGGTAGTTTCTTTTTTAGTGGTAGTATCTCTTTTAGTTTTAGTAGCTGTCTTTGTACCTCTAGTGCTTTTTTTAGAGGTCTTTTGAGGAGTTTTATTTTTGATTCCCTTTTTAACGTTATTGATTATATTATCACCAATTCCTTTTATATTTTTGAGATCTTCGGCACTTTTTATTTTATGAGTTTTTCTATATTTTATTATAGCCTCCGCCTTTTTCTCACCTATTCCTTTAATGCTCATAAGCTCCTCTTTAGAAGCGGTGTTTAAATTGATAGCAAAAAGAGTAGTAATAGTAAAAATCATTGCAACTAGCATTTTCTTGATCATAGCAGCTCCTTTGTATAGAAAATTTTGAAATATTATATCGTTTAATTGTGAAAAAATTGTTGTTTCTCTTTTGAATCTAATTTTATCAATAGGCAAAAGAATAACTGTCTATTTTTTAATCAATCAAGAAGTAATTTTCTATTCATTTTAATGCTATCATTTTAATGACAAAATCACAAACAAGGAGAAATGATGAACAGATCGTTAAAGGCGGGTTTAATATCCCTTCTACCTCTTTCGCTATTTGCCGGTGAAGCAAAAATAGACACTGGAGATACAGCGTGGATGCTCGTAGCGACGGCATTCGTTATGCTCATGACTCCGGCTGGTCTTGCTTTGTTTTACGGAGGACTTACAAGAAGCAAAAACGTTCTAAACACTATGGGAATGAGCCTGATAGCTTTCGCCATAGGAACGT